>JALYWQ010000450.1 GCA_030852625.1 Actinomycetota bacterium | reverse complement strand
CACCCACGCCAAGCAGGGCCGGCAGCCCTGCGGCGTGTGCCGGCCCGATGGTGCCGCCGAATCCGACTCCGACACCCATGAGCGGAGCGCCGCCGGTGCGTGACCTGTACCCGTTCCTCGTCGCCGGCCTGGTGAGCGGCGCCGTCTACGGCCTCACCGCGGCGGGCCTCGTGCTCACCTACAAGACCTCGGGCATCTTCAACTTCGCCCACGGCGCGCTGGCCGCCGTCGGGGCCTACCTCTTCTACCAACTGCGCGACCTGTGGGGCCTGCCCTGGCCGGTGGCCGGCGTGCTCGTGGTGCTCGTCGCCGGACCGCTCATCGGACTGGTGCTGGAGCGGATCGCCCACTGGCTCTCCGGCGCCACCGTGGCCGCCAAGGTCGTCGCCACCGTCGGGCTCCTCACCGCCATCCAGGGTCTGCTCACCGCGCAGTACGGCGCCGCCGTCCGCAACATGCAGAGCTTCCTGCCCACGAGCACCTTCACCTTCGGCGGGATCCGGGTCGGCTACGACCAGCTCGTCGTCTTCCTCGTCGCGCTGGTGGCGTGCGTGGCCCTCGGCCAGTACCTCGCCCGCAGCCGGGTCGGCACCGCCATGCGAGGCGTGGTCGACGACGCCGACCTCCTCGACCTGGCCGGCACCAGCCCTGACTCGATCCGGCGCCGGGCGTGGGCCGTCGGGTCGGCGTTCGCCCTCCTGTCGGGGGTGCTCCTCGCGCCGACCATCGGCCTCGACCCGGTGCTGCTCACCCTGCTGGCGGTGCAGGCCTTCGGCGCCGCCGCCGTGGGCCGGTTCTCGAGCCTGCTCGGCACCTTCGTGGGCGGTCTGGTGCTCGGCGTCGGCGCGGCGGTGTCGTCGAAGTACGTGGTCGACGTGCCGCTGCTCAGCGGCATCCCGGCCAGCCTGCCGTTCATCGTGCTGTTCATCGTCCTGCTGCTGACCCGGGCCGGCCGGCTGGTCGAGCTCGGCACCGTCGCCCGCCGGCACCAGACCACGGAGCGCACGGCCCGTCCGGCGATCGCCCGCCGGCTCGGTGTCGTCGCCGTGGTGGCCCTGGTGGCGTTCGGGCCGACGCTCGTGGGGCCCAAGCTCCCCGTGCTCACCACCGCCCTGGTCTACGTGCTGATGTTCGCGTCGCTCCGGCTCCTGATGCTCACGTCGGGTCAGGTGTCGCTCTGCCACGTCACCTTCGCCGCGGTGGGTGCCACGAGCTTCGCCCACCTCACCACCGGGCTCGGACTCCCGTGGCCGGTGGCCCTCGTCCTCGCCGGCGTGGCCACCATCCCCGTGGGGGCCTTCGTGGCCATCCCCGCCATCCGCCTGTCGGGGCTCTACCTCGCGCTGGCCACGCTCGGCTTCGGGATCCTCGTCGACCGCTTCGTGTACCCGATGGGACTGATGTTCGGCGGCGACGCGGTGGCGCTGGCCCCCCGGCCCGACTTCGGGCTCTTCGACTCGACGACCGACCGTGGCTTCTACGTGGTGTGCTCGGTGGTCGTCGCCATCGGGTTGGCCATGGTCTACGGCGTCCACCGCAGCCGGCTCGGGCGCCTGCTCCGGGGCATGTCCGACTCGCCGCTCGCGCTCACCACCCTCGGCACCGGCGTCACCGTGGTCCGGGTGGTGGTGTTCTGCCTGTCGGCCTTCCTGGCCGGGATCTGCGGCGCGCTGCTCCTCTCGTACTCGGGCACCGCCAGCGGCACGTCGTTCGGCGCCCTGCAGTCGCTCTCGTTGGTGGTGGTCCTCACCATCGCCGGGCGGGGGGAGCTGTCGGGGCCCGTCGTGGCCTCGGTGGCGCTCTACCTGCTGCCGGCGTACATCACGAGCCGGTCGTTCACCGACTACCAGCCGGTGGCCTTCGGCGTCGGTGCCGTGGCGGTGTGCGTCCTGGCCAACGAGGCCAACGGGATCACGGCCCGGATGCGGGCCGCGGCCAGCCGGTCCACGTGGCGCCGGTCCACCACCCGCCTCACGGTGCGGGGCGGACCGGCCCGGGTCGAACCGACGGGGGAGGCGGTGGCATGACCGACGCCGACGCCGGGCTCGTCGTCGACGGCCTCACGGTGGCCTTCGGTGGGCTCAAGGCGGTGGACGACGCCTCCTTCGCCGCGGCGCGCGGCACGATCACCGGCCTGATCGGCCCCAACGGGGCCGGGAAGACCACCACCTTCAACGCCTGCAGCGGGGTCCATCCGCCGACGGCGGGCCGCGTCCTGTTCGACGGGCGAGACGTGTCGGGGGTGAGCCCGCAGGGTCGGGCCCGACTGGGCCTCGGCCGCACCTTCCAGCGCATGGAGCTCTTCGACTCCCTCACGGTCCGCGAGAACGTCGAGCTCGGGCACGAGGCGGGCCTGGCCGGGTCGAGCGCCGTGCGCCAGGTGTTCGCCCGGTCGTCGGAGCGGCGGGAGACCCGGGCCGCCGCGCAGGAGGCCCTTGCCCTGGCTGGCATCGAGCGCATGGCCGATCGGGGCGTGGGCGCCCTGTCCACCGGCGAGCGTCGCCTCGTGGAGCTGGCCCGCGTGCTGGCCGGGCGGTTCACGCTCCTCCTGCTCGACGAGCCGTCCTCCGGCCTCGACGTCGACGAGACCCGGGCCTTCGGCGACATCCTCGGACGGGTGGTGGCCGAGCGGGGGGTGGGGATCCTCCTCGTCGAGCACGACATGAGCCTGGTGCTCGGGATCTGCGAGACGATCCACGTGCTCGACTTCGGCCGGTTGATCTTCACCGGGAGCGCCCAGGAGGCGCGCGACAGCGAGCTGGTCCGGGCCGCCTACCTGGGGGCCACCGTCTGATGTTCGAGCTCTGCGGGGTCGACGCCGGCTACGGCGACACGAAGGTGCTCCGGCAGGTGGACCTCGTGGTGCCCGACGGCGCAGTGGTGGCCCTCCTCGGCCCCAACGGGGCTGGCAAGACCACCCTGCTCCGCGCCGCCAGCGGCCTCATCGCCACGTCGAGCGGGTCGCTGCACCTCGACGACCTCGACGTCACCGGCTGGAGCCCCCACCAGCTGGCCGGAGCGGGGATCGCCCACGTCCCCGAGGGCCGGGGGATCTTCCGGAGCCTCACCGTCCGGGAGAACCTGGAGTTGCTCGGACCGAGCTGCTCGAAGGCCGACGCCGTGGAGCTCGGCGTGGAGGCCTTCCCCCGGCTCGGCGAACGCCTCCACCAGCTGGCCGGCACGATGAGCGGCGGCGAGCAGCAGATGCTGGCGCTGTCG
>JALYWQ010000440.1 GCA_030852625.1 Actinomycetota bacterium | reverse complement strand
GTGCCGCTGCCGTCGGCGGTGCTGTCGAGGGGGACGAGCACGTTGGCCTCCGGGAAGTACGCCGCGCACGTGCCCGGTGGGGTGGGGTACGTGACCACCCGGAAGTCGCGGGCTCGGCGCTCCCGGCCGTCGGCCCATTCGCTCACGATGTCGACCCGAGCGCCTTCGGTCAGCTCGAGGGCGGCGACGTCGTCAGCGGCCACGAACACCACCCGGCGCCCCTGCTGCACGCCGCGGTAGCGGTCGTCGAGCCCGTAGATGGTGGTGTTGTACTGGTCGTGGGACCGGATGGTCTGCAGGAGGAGCCGGCCCGGGGGCACGGCCACCGGCACGAAGTGGTTCACCGAGCAGCGGGCCCGCCCGGTGGCGGTGGCGAAGGTGCGGCTGTCGCGGGGTCCGTTGGGCAGCACGAACCCGCCCGGCCGGCGCACCCGCTCGTTGAAGTCGTCGAAGCCGGGGATGGTGGCTTCCACGAGGTCGCGGATGCGGTCGTAGTCGGCAGCCAGCTCGTCCCACCGCACCGAGGGATGGGGCGGGAGGGTGCGGGCGGCCAGATCGCAGACGATGGCCACCTCGCTGCGGAGGTGCGCCGACGCCGGCCGGTTGCTGCCTCGTGAAGCGTGCACGACGCCCATCGAGTCCTCCACGGACACCACTTGCTCGCGGCCACCGGTGACGTCGCGCTCGGTGCGTCCGAGGCACGGGAGGATCAGCGCCTCCTGGCCCGTGCAGAGGTGCGATCGGTTGAGCTTGGTCGACACCTGCACGGTGAGCTTGCAGTGGGCCAGCGCTGCCGCGGTCACCTCGGTGTCGGGCGCGGCGGCCACGAAGTTTCCGCCGAGGGCGAAGAACACGTCGACCTTGCCGTCGCGCATGGCGCGGATGGCTTCCACGGTGTCGTAGCCGTGGTGCCGGGGCGGCTCGATCCCGGTTGCCGCCGCCAGCCGGTCGAGCCAGGCATCGGACGGCTTCTCGTAGATCCCCATCGTGCGGTCGCCCTGCACGTTGCTGTGGCCCCGTACCGGGCAGGCCCCCGCCCCGGGGTGGCCGATGCTGCCACGGAGCAGGAGGAGGTTGGCGATCTCGCGGATCGTGGGGACGGCGCCCTTGTGCTGGGTGAGCCCCATCGCCCAGCACACGACGATCTTGTTCGTGCCGGCGGCCATCTCTACGAACTGGTCGACGGCTCCTCGATCGAGGCCGGTAGCGGCGAGGAGGGCGTCGGGATCGAGACCTCGGAGGTGGCGCTCGAGCTCGTCGACGCCGTCGCAGTGCTCGGCCAGGAAGGGGCGATCGACGGCACCCCGCTCCACCAGTCGGCGGTTGACGTACTGGAACAGGGCCAGGTCGGCGCCGACCCGGATCGGCAGGTGGAGGTCGGCCAACCCCGTGCCGCGGCCGACCAGGCCGTTGAGCCGCTGCGGGTTCCGGAACCGCATGAGGCCCGCCTCGGGCAGCGGGTTGATGGCCACGATGCGGGCGCCGCGGTCCTTGGCCTCCTCGAGGGCCGTGAGCATCCGGGGGTGGTTGGTCCCCGGGTTCTGGCCGACCACCACGAGGAGGTCGGCGGCGTGGACGTCCTCGAGGGTGACGGTGCCCTTGCCGACGCCGATGGTCTCGGTGAGGGCGACGCCGCTCGACTCGTGGCACATGTTCGAGCAGTCGGGGAGGTTGTTGGTGCCGAGCATGCGGACGAACAGCTGGTAGGCGAAGGCGGCCTCGTTGCTGGTGCGACCCGACGTGTAGAAGACGCTGCGGTCGGGCTCGGTGGCCCGGAGGTGCTCGGCCACCTTGTCGAGCGCGGCGTCCCATGCGATGGGCTCGTAGTGGTCGGCGCCGGCCGGCCGCCACATCGGTTCGACGAGGCGGCCCTGCTGGCCGAGCCAGTGCTCGCTCTGCTCGTGGAGCTCGGTGATGGTGTGGCGGGCGAAGAAGGCGCGGTCGGCGCGGGCTCGCGTCGTCTCCTCGGCCACCGCCTTGGCGCCGTTCTCGCAGAACTCGAGGTGCCCGGGCTGGGTCGGCTCGGGCCACGCACACCCGGGACAGTCGAAGCCGTCGGGCTGGTTCACCTTGAGCAGGGTGCGGGCGCCGCGCAGCAGGCCGGCCTGCTTGCGGGTGATCTGGAGGGAGGAGCGGACGGCCGGCCAGCCACCGGCCTTGGTCTGCGGGGCGGTGATCGTGAGGTCGGCGTCCTCGTCGGGCGCGGGTGGGGTCGGCGAGCGGCGGTCGGTCACCGACTGCCGCGGACCCGGCCGAGGAGGGCTCGCGCCGCGCCCTTCACCATGGCCACGGTGACGTCGGCGTAGTCGAAGTAGTCGCGCCAGAGGACCACCTGGCCGTCGCGCACCTCGAAGGTGCCGCACACCCAGAACTCCGCCGAGAAGCGCCCCACCTCGATCACGTCGGTCCGCTCGGTGAGCACCGTGTCGCCGTTGGCCGCGATGTTGTGGTTGCGGGCCTGGAAGCCCGAGCAGTACTTCTCGAGGAAGCGCAGCTGCTTCACGGTGGCCGCCTTCCCCCGAGCGGGCGGCAACGGCACGTTCTGGTAGGTGACGTCGGGGTGGAGCAACGCCGCAGCCCGCTCGATGTCGAGCTGCTCGAGCGCTCGCAGGAAGGCCTCCACCACCTCCGTGGCGGACCTCGCGGTGTCGGTGTCGACCATCGGTTCAGCCATCAGCTCCTCCAGAGCAGCGGGCGGACGAGATCGAGCCTAGGACGAGAGCTGCGCCTTGAGGACCCGGCGCAGGAGCTTGCCGGTCTCGTTGTAGGGGAGCTCGTCGACCACGTGGACCTGGGTGGGGGTGCAGGTGGAGCGCAGTCGCTCCCGCACCCATGCCTGCAGCTCGTCTGGCGTCGCGGACTCGCGGAGGACCACTGCGGTGGCGACCGTTTCGCCCCACTCGTCGTCGGGCAGGCCGAAGACCGCGACGTCCTCCACCGCGGGGTGCTCCCGCAGGCAGTCCTCGATCTGGCCGGGCGAGAGGTTCTCGCCGCCGCGGACGATGACGTCGTCGAGCCGGCCCTCGACGTAGAGGAAGCCGTGCTCGTCGAGGTAGCCGCCGTCGTTGGTGTGGAACCAGCCCTCGCCGTCGATGGCGCCGGACCGGCCGAGGTACTCGCCCGACACCTGCTCGCCTCGCACCCAGATCTCGCCCTTCTCGCCGGTGCCGAGCTCGTTGCCGTCGTCGTCGCGGATCGAGAGCTCGAGCACGGGAAGGGGCTGGCCCACCGACCCCAGCCGGGCCCGCACGGCGGGATCGTCGCTGGCGATGGCCTCGCGGTGGTCGTCGGGCGTGAGGACGGCGACGGTGGAGCTGGTCTCGGTGAGGCCGTAGGCGTTCACGAAGCCGACGTGGGGTAGCAGGGTCAGGGCCCGTTCGACGGTGGCGTGGGGCATGCGCCCGCCGCCGTAGGAGAGGTGGCGCAGGCTCGGGATGCCCTCCCCGTCGGCCTCGATCACGTCGAGGATGCGGCCGAGCATGGTGGGCACGACCATGGCGTGGGTGATCTGCTCGGTGCGGGCTGCCGCCACCCACGCCTCGGGGGTGAACTGCGGGAGGTACACGAGCCGGCGTCCGCTGAACACCGAGCTCAGCACGGCCGACATGGCGGCGACGTGGTACGGCGGGACGCTCACCAGCGCCGCCTCGTCCTCGTCGGCGCCCATGAACTCCACGGTGCTGATCACGTAGGAGGTGAGGTGCCGGTGGCGGAGGACGGCGGCCTTCGGATCGCCGGTGGTGCCGCTCGTGAAGAGCAGCACCGCGATCTCCTCGGGGTCGCCCGGCTCACCGCAGTCGGTGTCGGCGTCGCCGGCGAGGAGGGTGTCGCGATCGATCAGGTCGAGGCCCGGGATGCCGCCACCGAGGCGATCGGGCACCGAGGCCTCCACCACCGCGAGGGCCGGACTGGCCTCGGCGAGGATCCACTGGAGCTTGTCGTCGGCCAGCCGGTAGTTGACCGGCACGTAGGGCACCCCGGCGTGGGCGGCCGCGAAGAGCCCGATCGGCACGGCCTCCGAGTTGGTGTCGACGGCGAGGAGGCTGGGCGCCTTGCGGGCGGTGAGCAGACCAGCCGTGCGACGGGCCCGTGCCTGCAGGTCGGCGTAGGTGATGCCGCCCTCGCGGGACCCGATGGCGATGCGATCGCCGAAGCCGTCGGCGGCCATCTCGAGCAGGGTGGTGATGTTCACGACTGGCCTTCCTGGTGCGTTGCGCCGAGTCCCTCGAGGAGGTGCGCAGATCGGGGCGGGGCTGGACGGGGTGCCGCTGGAACAGCGGCACTGCGCCCATGGTCGCCTCGCCGATCGGCTCCCCTCCTAGGTCCTCCAAAGCGCTCACATGGTGAAGCGGTCACTGTAGGACCCGGGCCGTTCGGGGAGCACCTCGGCCCGTGATCCTGAGCAGCCCCAGGCTGGCTTCGGCAACCCGTCGCGCGGGCCGCCCGGCCGTCAGCGGGGTTCGATGGCGTCGACGAGGCCCCAGCGCCGGGCGGTCGTCGCGTCGATCGGGGCGCCCCGGAGGCCGAGCTCCGCGGTGCGGTGGCGGCCGATCCTCCGGGGGAGGCTGACGGTGCCGCCGGCGCCGGGGATGAGCCCGAGCGATACCTCGGGGAGGTCGAAGGTGGTCGCGGGGTCGGCGGTGACGGTTCCGGCGAAGGCCGGGAGCTCGATGCCCGAGCCGGCGCAGGGTCCGTGGAGGTGGACCACGACGCGGTCACGGATCCTGTCGATCGAACGGCCGATGCTCGTCGACAGGCGCACGAGGTGGGCCCGGGCGGGGTCGGGGAAGGAGCCGAACTCGTCGAGGTCGCCACCGCTGCAGAACGCCGGCCCGGCGCCCCGGAGGTGGACCTCGGTGATGGTCGCATCGGTGTGGGACAGGGCCAGGCCGCTGAGGAGCTGGTCCCGCAACGCGGTGTTGAGGGCGTTGCGGACCGTCGGGCGGTTCAGCGTGAGGGTGAGGGTGTCGCCGTCTCGTTCGACGACGACGGCGTCTCCGTCCTGTGCCTCGCGCTGCCGCACTTCCCGCTGCTGCCGCCACGCCGTGAACTCGGTCCCGGCTTGGAGTGTGGAGTACACGGCCGATTCCGCGTGGAGCCCGTCGTCGACGGATCGCGACCCACTCGCGCGGAGCAGCAGCACGAAGCTGGCGGCCGCGACGGGGCAGGCCTCGACGGTGGCGACGATCGAATCCAGGTCCCCGCAGGCCACGGCCAGATCGCACACCGCCGCTCGTCCATCAGCGATGGCGGCGACGGGGTCGGCTGTCGTACCCACCACGACGGCACCGATGGCGGTGTCGATCGGCGCCGTCGCGTCGCCGGGCTCGAGGCTGTCGAGGTCGACCACGAGCACCGTGCGGGGGTCGGCGGGGTCCCACGGCACGTCGTGGGCCGGGTCGCCGGTGGCGGCCCGGTGCAACTCCTCGATGGTCGTGGGTCGGGTGGGCATCGGTCCGACCATGATGGTCGCCGCGATGTCCGACGACCTCCTCATCCCGATGCTCGAGCGCTGGGCGGCGTCGGGCGCGATGTGGCTCACCGGTCGGGCCGACGGTCCCCCGCTCGGTCCGCCGGCACGGTTGGTGCCCGCCCTCGACGCGCTCGGGCCCCGACTGGTGCGCGCGGTGAGCGCGGCGGGGGGTGACGCCGGTGCCGTCGCGTCGCTCGACCCCTTGGGGCTGCTCGGCGAGCGAGCCGCCGAAGC
>JALYWQ010000344.1 GCA_030852625.1 Actinomycetota bacterium | reverse complement strand
CCCCGCAGCCGCCCTGGGCCGGCACCAGCGGCGTCGGTGGGCCCACCGGCCCCATCGGTCCCGTCGGCCCCCGCCGGCGGGTGGTGGGCCCGATCGTGTTCGGCGCCCTCTTCATCTGGGGCGGGTTGTCCTGGTTGCTCGGCGTCCAGCTGGAGACCGCACTCGCGGTCGGGCTCTGCATCGTCGGTCTGGGGTTCGTGCTCGGCGCCTTCATCGGCGGGAGCTGGGCCCTGCTCCCGCCTGCGATCCTCCTCGCCATCGCCCTCGTGTTCACGTCGATCGTCGACATCCCCTTCGAGGGCGGCATCGGCGAGAAGCAGTGGCGACCGGTCCGTTCGACCGAGGTGCGCGACACCTACGAGCTCGGCATCGGGGAGGGGACCCTCGACCTCACCGACCTCGAGCTCCGCGCCGGGGAGGACGTCGACATCCGGGTCCACCAGGGCATCGGGCACCTCCTCGTGTTCGTCCCGGCCGACATCGAGCTCGACATCGACGCCGAGGTGGGCATGGGCCAGGCCGACGTGCTCGGGCGACGGGACGACGGCGTCGGCGTGGAGCTGCGCCGTCAGGTCGACGGCGACCGCACCAACGGCTCCATCGACCTCGACCTCGACCTCGGCATCGGGCACCTCGAGGTGATCGCGGTGGGGTCCTCCGGCGACCCGGAGGTCGAGGTGTCGGTCCCGACGATCCCGGCGCTCCCCCGCTGAGGGATCAGGCCAGCGTGGCCCGGGCCACCAGGTCGGTGCCGAACGCCGTGAGGATGGCCAGGTAGAGGAGCCCGGTGGCGGCCATGACGGCGCTGTACTGGCGCTCCCGCAGGGCGGCCCGTGTGACGCCGACGAGGGCGATGGTGGTGACGGCGCAGGCGATCCAGAACCAGCCGAGCAGGCCGTTGTAGCCGTCGTCGATGGAGCCGTCGATCACCGACACCATCCCGGTGGGCCACAGCAGCACCGCCACCTCGAACGGCCACAGCGCCGCCAACCACCGGATGAGCTCGAGCAACGGGCCCCGGGCCAGCCCTGGCTGCACCAAGTACCAGTGGCCGAGGAGCATGGCGTCGGTGACGGCGCCGAGGAAGAGCGCACCGACGAGCACCCGGACGATCGAGAGGGTGGCCGGGTCGCCGGCGTCGATGCCGCCCGCCACCAGCCCGATGAGGCCGAGGGCCGGCGCGAGGAGGTCGAGCACCGGCGGGAACTCGGGGAGCGACGCGTCGCCGGCCGACCGCTCCCGCTCGATGCCGGTCATGGCGGCTACCCGGGCGCTGGCCTTCTCCACCCGCTCCCGAGCACCCGCAACGCCGGCCTTCCGGCGCACCACCGAGACCCAGAGGGTGACGGCGGTCGCCAGGGTCACGGCGATGGCCGACCAGTCCCGCACCGGCACCGGGTCGCCGTAGCGGATGCCGACGTAGGCCGCGCCAGCGGCGACGAGGCCGAAGGTGCCCCGCAGCAGCCATCCGTAGCCGAGACCGACCGTGCGGCCTCGGGTGGTGATCCAGCAGAAGAAGAGCCCGCCCACGGCCCACTGCAGCAGGACGGTGGCGGCGTCGAGGCGGATCAAGTGACGATGGCCAGGCCGTGATCGACCCGGTTGAGGGGATCCGGCCCGGTGTCGGCGGACACCACGATGTCCTCGAGCCGGAACCCGAACCGACCGGCGACGTAGATGCCCGGTTCGATCGAGAAGGCGTGGCCCGCCTCGAGCCGGTCGGTGTTGCCCGACACGATGTAGGGGTCCTCGTGCTCCTCGATCCCGATGCCGTGTCCGGTGCGGTGGATGAACTGGTCGCCCCATCCGGCCGCGGCGATGATCCGGCGGGCGGTGGCGTCGACCTCCTCGCAGGGCGTGCCAACGGTGGCGGCCGCCACCGCGGCGTCTTGGGCCTCCTGGAGGACGGCATAGGCGTCGGCCAGCTCGGCCGGCGGGTCGCCGAGGTGCACGCAGCGCGTGATGTCGGAGCAGTAGCCGAGCCCATCGTCGCCGCGCATCGTGCCCCCGAAGTCGCAGAGCACCGCCTCACCGGGCTGGATCACCCGGGCGCCCGGCTCGTGGTGGGGGCTGGCCGCGTTCTCCCCCGCCGCGACGATGGCGAAGTTCACCCGGTGGTGGCCTTCGGCGATCAGACGGCGCCCGAGCTCGGCCGAGACGTCGGCTTCGGTGCGGCCCACCAGCTCGATCTCGCCGGCCTGGAGGGCGGTGGCCACCCGATCGGCAGCGGCGCCGGCCCGGCGGAGCGCGTCGATCTCGGCGGGGTCCTTGCGGGCCCGCAGCGGCCCGACCACCGACCCGGCCCGGCTCCACGACGCTCCCGGCAGCGCGTGCTGGAGGTCGACCACGAACCGGGCCCAGGTGCGGTCACCGATGGCGACGGCATCGGCCCGTCCCACGAGGTCGGCCACGATCGCGATCGGGTCGTCGGTCTCCCCCCAGGGGCGCAGGGCGAACACGTCGGGGCGTTCCACCACCCGCGGCGCCTCGAGGCCCGGCACGACGAGCGTGGCCGCCCCGTCCCGCGGCAACACCAGCATGGTGAGCCGCTCGAGCGGCATGGCCTCGTACCCCGTCAGGTACGGGAGGTCGGGCCCGACCGACAGGAGCACGACGTCGATGCCGAGCTCGGCCATCCGGCTCCGGACCCGGTCGGTGCGCTCGGCGAACATGGGGGGAGGATAGGTACCGGTCGGATCAGGGATCGAGCCCGGGCAGCCCATCGATGCTCACGAGGTTCTTCTGCTCCCGGTACTGGGTCAGCCCTTCATCGCCCTTCCGCTCGGCCCAGCGGGTGAGCACCTCGCGATCCTCGACGAAGTCCATCTTGGGCACGGCGTAGCCACACGACGTCTGGATCCGCTCGACGTGCAGGGTGATCACGGCCCGAGCACCGACGAGATCGGGGAAGCCGGCGGCGGCCTCGACGTAGCCGGGCTGGCCCACCTGCACGACCTCGCCCTCACCGAAGAGCCGAAGGATCTGTGGCGGCCCGCTGAAGGCGCAGAACATGATCGTCATGCGGCGGTTCTGGCGCAGGTGGGCGATCGTCTCGACGCCGCTCCCCGTGAGGTCGAGGTAGGCGACGGTGGACGGGTCGATCACCCGGAAGCTGTCGAGGCCCTTCGGCGAGAGGTTCACATGGCCACCGTCGTCGGGCGCGGTGGCCACGAAGAACAGGTGCTGGCGACCGATCCAACGGATGAGGTCGTCGTCGAGCTGGTCGAGGACCTTGCCCACTCAGCGGACCTCCGCCGCACGACCGGCGAGCGCCACCGGCACCGCTCCGGGCGACGCCGACTCGGCCGACTGCCGGGCGTGGTAGCTCGAGCGCACCAGGGGGCCGGCCTCCACGTGGCCGATCCCGATGCCCTCGCCGAAGTGCTTCAGCTCGGTGAGCTCGTCGGGGGTCCACCAACGGACCACCGGGAGGTGGTTCGACGTGGGACGCAGGTACTGGCCGATGGTGACGATGTCGACGCCGACGCCCCGGAGGTCGGCCAGCGCGCCCCGCACCTCCTCGACCGTCTCCCCCAGACCGACGATGAGCGACGACTTGGTGACGAGGCCGGCCGCCTTGGCCCGGGCCAGCACGCTGAGCGACCGGGCGTAGCCGGCCGACGGGCGGACGGCCCGCTGGAGCCTGGCCACGGTCTCCAGGTTGTGGTTCAACACGTCGGGGCGCTCGTCGAAGATCACGTCGAGCGACGTGGGGTCGCCCTTGCAGTCGGGGATCAGCACCTCGACCGACACCCCCGGGGTGCGGTCGCGGATGGCCCGGATGGTGGCCGCGAAGGCACCGGCACCGCCGTCGGGCAGGTCGTCACGGGCCACGGCCGTGACCACCGCGAACCGGAGGTCCATGGTGGCGACGGCGTCGGCCACCCGAGCCGGCTCGGCGGGGTCGAGGGGCATCGGCTGCCGGGTGTCGACCAGGCAGAAGCCACACGCCCGGGTGCAGCGCTCACCGTTGATCATGAAGGTGGCGGTGCCGTCGGCCCAGCACTCCGAGAGGTTGGGGCAGCCCGCCTCCTCGCACACCGTGACCAGCTCGCGGTCCCGCAGGGTGCGGCGCAGCGCCGTGACCTCGGGCGTGAGCCGCACCGGGGCCCGCATCCAATCGGGCTTGCGGGCGCTGATGTCGAGCCCGGTGGTGACTCCGGCTTCAGCCAACCGGATCGATCGCCGCCCGGTGGTGGCCCGCACCGGCTGGCCGGCGCCCGCGCCACGGCTGAACGGCGCCAGGTCGTCGGGGACCGAGCGCCACACGACGTCGGCGCGGTCCCAGCCGCCGCCACCCCACCGCTCGGCGGCCCGGGCGGCCACCGCGTCGACCACCTCCCGCATCGTGACGTCGAGGCCCTCGGCTCGCATCGAGGTGACGCCCTTGTCGACGATCCCGCACGGGACGATGTGGCCGAACATGGCCAGATCGGGGTCGACGTTGAGGGCGAAGCCGTGCATCGAGCGGCCCCGGCTCAGCCGCACGCCGACGGCGCAGATCTTCCGGGGCTGGGAGCCGGCGGCGTCGACCCACACGCCGGGAAAGCCCGCCACCCGACCGGTGCCGGGCAGGCCGAGGTCGGCGAGCACGTCGATGACCAGCTGCTCCACCGAGTGCACGTAGGCCGCGGTGTCGACCAGCCCACCGCCGCGACGGCCGGGCACGTGGAGGATCGGGTAGCCCACGAGCTGGCCGGGGCCGTGGTAGGTGACGTCGCCACCGCGATCGGTCTGCACCACTGCGGCCCCCACCTCGGCGGCCGGACGCAGGACGTGGCCCAGATCGCCCCGGACCCCGAACGTGTACACGTGGGGGTGCTCCAGCAGGAGCAGGTGTTGCTCGGCCCCCTCGGTGAAGAGGCCGCGCTGGAGGGCGTGGGCGTCGTCGTAGGGCACCCGCCCCAGCCACCGGACGTGGAGAGGGGCGGGTGTCGCGGTGACCGGGTGGGTCAGGTCAGAGCTCCTGATCCCAGTCACGGGTCTCGAGGAGCTCCTTGAGCTTTCGCAGGAAGGCCGCGGCGTAGGCGCCGTCGAAGGCCCGGTGGTCCCAGGTGAGGGCGAGGACGCCCACGGAGTGGATGGCGATGCTCTCGGAGCCGTCGGGCAGCTCGACCACCACGGGCTTCCGGCTCACCCCGTCGGTGGACAGGATCGCCACCTGGGGCTGGTTGATGACCGGCAGGGTGATGAGGGTGCCGAACGGACCGGCGTTGGTGATCGTGAAGGTGGCGCCGGTGATCTCGTCGGGGGTGATCTGCTTCGACCGGGCCTTGGTGGCCAGCTCGCTGACCTCCCGGGCGATGGCCCGGAGCCGCTTGTCCTCGGCGTCGTGGATCACCGGCACCATGAGGCCCTTGAAGTCGAGGTCCACCGCGAACCCGAGGTTCAGGTAGTTGTGGACCACGAGCGCGTCGTCGGTGAAGGTGGCGTTGACCTCAGGGAACTCGTGGATGGCCTCGGCCACAGCCCGGGCGATGAACGGCAGGTAGGTGAGGGAGACCCCCTCCTCCGCCTTGAACGAGTCCTTCTTGGCCCGGCGCACCCGCTCGACAGCCTCGTAGTCGACCTCGACGGCCATGTAGACGTGGGCCGACGTGTCGATCGAGCCGCGCATGTGCTCGGCGGTGCGCTTGCGGATGCGGGTGTGGGGCACGACCGTGTCGCGGTCGCCGGAGCGCAGGAAGGGCTCCGGCGCGCGGGCGGGAGCGCTGGCCGGAGCCGGGGCGCCGGGAGCAGCCGGCGCGGACGGCGCTGACGGTCGACCGCGTGCCTCGGCGG
>JALYWQ010000343.1 GCA_030852625.1 Actinomycetota bacterium | reverse complement strand
ACCTCGACGACCTCGTCCGCCGCCTCCGGCCAGAGCGGGCCCTCCTGCTGTTCAGCCGCATCTGCCCGCAGCTCTTCGACGCCGGCGCCCTCTGCTACTGGCGGGCCGGTGACGGCGCCCGCGCCATCCGGGACGACGTGCGGGGGGTGACCCAGTGCGTGCTCGACCTCACCGGCGGGCGGCTCCGGATCGACAAGGCCGAGGGACGTCACGGCACCCAGGGCCGCACCTACCGGGTGCGGGTCGTCGATGGCGAGGTGGTCATCGACCACGAGCGGGCCGTGGGCCGGCTGGCCGACGGCCTTCGGCGGCTGCGGGCCGCTCGCCGGTTGAGCCAGTCCGACGTGGCCCGCGTGGCCGGGGTGTCGCCCAGTGCCATCTCCCAGGCCGAGTCGGGGCATCGGGGGCTCGGGCTCGACACCCTGCTCTCGATCAGCGAGGGCTTCGGTGTGGGGCTCGACGACCTGCTCGGCACCGGCACGAGCACGGGGTACGTCCTGGCCCGCCGTGACCGAGCCACCCCCCGGCGGGGCGTGATGTCCCTCCTCGATGATCCGGCCGCCGGACTGCGGGCCTACCTCGTCCACCTCGGGCCCGGGGAGCGAGGCGGGCCACCGGCCGCTCACAAGGGGCCCGAGCTCGTGGTGATCGGGTCGGGTCTGGTGCAGATCGACCTCGGCGACGAGACCCCGGTGATGCGGTCGGGCGACGCCGTCCTGGCCACCACCGTCGCCGTGCAGGGCTGGCGCAACCTGCACCCCGGCCCGTCGCGCTTCTTCTGGGTGCTGCGGGACCCCCTCCCCCGCGACTCCTGAGTCGCCCGCGGCTCGGAACAAGCAGCGCTTACAACCCGGCCCCCGCCCGGCAGGTCACCCATATGGTCCGCGGCAAGGGATCGCCCCGTTGCCCGCACCTTCCGTAGCGGGGCGATCCCCTCGTCGCTCCTCGACCGAGACCAAGGAGACCCACGTGACCGCACCGCTGGCCACCTCGCGCCCCAACGACACCGAACTCGACGACGCCGCCGTCGCCACCCTCCGCGCCGTCCTCCTCGAGGCCCTCGACGACGACCGGGCCCAGCTCGTCGAGCTCCGACGGGTGGTCGACGAGCTCGCCGGGCAGCATGACGCCGAGAGCCTCCAGGAGCGGGAGATGGCCGAGCGGGGCATCAGCCGGGGCACCGAGGCCGTCGCCGACATCGAGCACGCCCTCGGTCGCATCGACGACGGCACCTACGGCACGTGCGAGGTGTGCGCCGGCGCCATCAGCGTCGCCCGCCTCGAGGCCATCCCGCAGGCTCGGGTGTGCGTCACGTGCACCCCGGGTCGCCTCCGCCTCTTCGGCTGACGATCGAGGGCTCGAGCGGCCGGCCGCCCGCCGCTCGGGCCCTCAGGTCTGCGCTCCGACCGCGCGGAGCGTGTCGACGGGTCCGGTAGCCTCGTAGGTCTGGTGTGCCGGGAAGGCTGGTCGGCGACGAGTTCGTCGACCCAGGAGCGCCATGCCTCGCCGTCCCCATCCCGACACGTGGATCGCCAGTGATCGTCTCCTGGCGCGTGCCGTGGCGCAGCCGATCCAGCGGTTCCTCCACGTCGAGGCCGCCGGCGGCCTGTTGCTCGTGGCGGCGGCGGTCGTCGCGCTGGTGTGGGCCAACTCGCCGTGGTCGGCTTCCTACGACTCGCTCTGGGCCACCGAGCTCACGATCGACCTCGGCGGTCACGCCCTGTCCGAGGACCTCCGCCACTGGGTGAACGACGGCCTCATGGCGTTGTTCTTCTTCATCATCGGCCTCGAGATCAAGCACGAGCTCGTGAGCGGTGAACTGCGGACCCTCCGGCAGGCGGCCATCCCGATCGCGGGAGCCCTGGGCGGGATGGCCGTCCCCGCGCTGATCTACGCCGCCTTCAACGCCGGCGGGGACGGGGGCGCCGGGTGGGGGATCCCGATGGCCACCGACGTGGCGTTCGCCGTCGGGGTCCTGGCCCTGCTCGGACCTCGGGCTCCGTCGGCGCTCAAGGTCCTCCTGCTGGGGCTGGCCATCGTCGACGACATCGGGGCCATCGTCGTCATCGCGGTGTTCTACGCCGACGGCCTCGACTGGGCCTGGCTCGGCGCTGCGGTGCTCGGGCTCGGCCTGGTGGCTGTGCTGCAGAAGCTCAACGTGCGGTTCCTCCCCGTGTACGCGGTGATCGGCACGGGCGTGTGGCTGGCCACGTTCGAGTCCGGTGTCCACGCCACCATCGCCGGCGTCGCCCTCGGGCTGCTCACCCCCGCCCGTCCGTTCATCCGAGATGTCGACGCCGATCGCATCGCCGACCACCTCTCCACCGACACCGACGTCACTGCGGCGGAGGTGCGGGCGACGTCGTTCGAGCTCCGGGAGGCGGTGGCCACGACCGAGCGCCTCGCCGATCAGCTCCATCCGTGGACGAGCTACGTGATCGTCCCGGTGTTCGCGCTGGCCAATGCCGGCGTGGCGCTGAGCGGTGACTCGCTCGGTGACGCGGCCGGCTCAGCCGTGACGCTCGGCGTGGTGGTGGGCCTCGTCGCCGGCAAGGTGCTCGGCGTGGCCGGGGCCATCGCGCTGGCGGTGCGGTTCGGCGTCGGTCGGCTCCCGGAAGGGATCACGATGCGCCACGTGGTCGGCATGGCCGCGCTGGCGGGCATCGGCTTCACCGTGTCGATCTTCGTGGCCGGCCTGGCCTTCGACGACCCCGCCCTCGCCGATCAGGCCAAGATCGGCGTCCTGGCCGCCTCTGCGCTCGCGGCCGGGCTCGGCACGCTCATCCTGCGCCGGCGCTAG
>JALYWQ010000384.1 GCA_030852625.1 Actinomycetota bacterium | reverse complement strand
GTGCTGCCGTGGGCCGACACTGGCGCCGAGGTCGGCGACGTGGTGTTCACCGCCGCCCGCACCGCCGCCGGCGGCCAGCGGGTGACCTACGGGATGATCAGCGCCATCAACGCCGCGTTCCGCGGCCCACGGGGTCGCCGGATCACCGGCTCCGTCGAGCACACCGCGCCGCTCGCTCGTGGCTCGTCGGGCAGCCCGGTGCTCAACGACGCCGGCGAGCTGCTGGCCCTCAACACCGCTCGCCTCGGCGAGGGCTTCTACCTGGCCCTGCCCGCCGACGCCGTGCTGCGGGAACGTGTCGATGCCCTCCTGCGGGGCGAGTCACCGCAACGGCTCGTCCTCGGTCTCGGCCTGGCGCCGGTGGAGGTCGGCCGCCAGCTGCGGGCCTCGGTCGGGCTGCCGCCCGCCGACGGGCTCCTCGTGCGATCGGTCGCGCCGGCCAGCCCGGCTGCGGACGCCGGCGTCCAGGTCGGCGATCTCGTCACCAGCGCCGGGGGCCGGCCGGTCGCCGGCGTCGACGACCTCCACGCCGCCCTCGACGGCGCCCGCACCAGCCGCACCCTCGAGCTCGGGCTGCTCCGCGGCGCCGAGTCGCTCACGGTCACCGTCACCTTCCCGGCCGACTGACCCGCTGCGCTAGACCCGGGGGATGGACCCGGCCTACGTGCAACGGTTCGGCCTCGCCATCGAACCGACGGACGGCGGCTTCCTCGTCATCGACCAGGTCGGCGTCGGCCACCAGCTCAACAACACCGCGCTGTTCGTCCTGGAGACCTGCGCCACCCCGGCGACCGCCGGTGAGGTGGTGGCCGCGGTGCAGGGCGCCTTCCGGCTCGACGAACCGCCGACCGACCTCGTCGAGGCCTGCCTCGGGGAGCTGCTGGAGCTCGGCTTGGTCGACGACCCCAGCGGCCGGCCCGAACCGATCGGCCAGCCCGCCACCCCCTCGCTACGGGTGGCCGGTGCGCCGGGCGTCGGCCGCGGCGTGTTCGCCGTCCGACCCTTCGCCGTCGACGAGGTGATCGAGCGGTGCCCAGTGATCGTCGTCCCGGAAGCCGAGACCGACGCGGTGCAGACGACCCGGCTGGGCCGCTACGTCTTCACGTGGGACGACACCCACAGCGCGGTGGGCCTCGGCTTCGGCAGCCTCTACAACCACAGCGCGACACCGAACGCGCGCTGGCACACCGTCCCCAGCGAGCTGCTGATCGAGTTCGTCGCCACCGAGCCGATCGGCGCGGGCGACGAGGTGCTCATCCACTACGGCGGCGGCGACGCCTCCGCCGACCTGGGCTTCGAACCGCTGCCCTCGTGAGGGCCGCAGCGTCGGCTACTCGGAGGTCTGCTTCTTCGGCGGCCCAGGGATCGGGATGCAACCCGATGCGATCACCGGAGCGGTGAAGGCCGCGCCCACGGCGAGGCGCCGTAGGAACGTGCGTCGATCGACGCCCCTGTGGCCCATCGGGGTCTCCGTTGCCTCGTCCATGTGCAGCGCCTTCGCATCTCGAGCCCGCTCGGTAACGCCACCCGGAGGTTACGCAGTGCCGGCCCGGCCGTCTACGACCACCACCCGCACAACAGGGAGCAGGTCAGACGCTGGCGAGCTCGGGCTCGGACCCGGTCGTCTCGGCCCGGCGATCGGCCATGCGACGACCGGCCTTGCCGATCCGCTCGATGCGCTTCAGGAGCGCGGCGCGAGCCTGCTCGGCTTCGGGCGTGAGGCCCTCGAGCTCGGCCACGTTCCAGTGCCGCACGACCACCGGCTGGAGGATCTGGTCGTGGTGGATCGAGAAGTCGTAGATCCCGGCCTTGGCGATGGCCTTGGCGTGGGTCTCGAAGTCGATGATCCCGGTGCCCGGCATCTCGAAGGTGCGCACCTGGCGCTCCATGGCGCAGACCATCCCGGACGGATCGACCTCGAGGGCCTCCGTCACGAGGTCGCGGTAGAAGAGGTGGTGGCGGTTCTCGTCGCTGGCCACCTTCTTCATCACCTCGTAGCCGGCCTTGTCCTCGAGGACCTTGCCGGTGTTGTGGTGGGCGATGCGCGTGGCCAGTTCCTGGAGGGCGACGTAGACGAAGCCGTCCTGGGGGGTCTCCGGCTCGGGCACCTCGCCGCACTCCACCTGCGCCATCCGGGCCCGCTCGAGGGCCACCGGATCGATGGCCCGGGTGACGGTGAGGTAGTCGCGGATCACGATGGAGTGGCGACCCTCCTCCGCGGTCCAGCGGCGGGCCCACACGCCCCACGCCGAGTCTCGACCGAACATCGACTCGATGGTGCGGAAGTAGTACGGGAGGTTGTCCTCGGTGAGCAGGTTCACGAACAGTGAGCTGCGGACGGCGTCCGAGAGCTGCACCTCGTCGGGGGACCACTCGTAGTCGGGCTCGAAGTCCCGGCCCCGGCCCCACGGCACGAAGTCGTGCGGGAACCACTCCTTGGTGCTCGCCAGGTGGCGATCGAGGAGCTTGGCCGCGGTGGGCTCGAGCTCAGCGAGGAGAGCCTCGGCAGACGTCATGCCTCCACCCTACCTAACGGTCGGTAGGGAGAACAGGTCGCGCCGCCGATCGCTTGGGGGGCGTCCCCCGTAGGGTGACGGCTCGTGCCCACCGAGCTCCCCCGCAGGCAGTTCCTCGCCGGGGCCGGGGCCGTCCTCGCAGCGCCGATGGCGGCCCGCCGCCTCGGCGTGTCGCCCCGGGGCCAGGCCGCTCCGGCACCGTTCCCCTGGGGGGTGGCGTCGTTCGACCCCACCCCCGACTCGGTGCTGCTGTGGACCCGTGTCGACGCCTCCGCCGGCGGGGAGGTGCGGTGGGAGGTGGCCACCGACGACGGCTTCGCGGAGGTGGTCGCGCAGGGTTCGGCCGTCGCCTCGGCCGCGTCCGACCACTGCGTCACCGTCGACGCCACCGGGCTGTCCAGCGGCCAGGTGCTCTGGTACCGGTTCACGACGGCCGACGGGACGACGTCCACCGTCGGCCGCACCCGCACCGTCGCCGTCGACCCCGACCGCGTGCGGATCGCGCTGGTGAGCTGCGCCCGGTTCACCTCGGGGGGCTACGCGGTCTACCGGGCGCTGGCCGACCGCGACGTCGACGTGGTGGTCCACGTGGGCGACTACATCTACGAGGACGGCCGCAGCGCTGAGCGGGCCCACGACCCGTCGCACCGCTGCACGACCCTCGACGACTACCGCACCCGCTACGCGCAGTACCGCAGCGACCCCGACCTCCAGCACCTCCACGCCAGCCACCCGATGGTGGCCACCTGGGACGACCACGAGTCGGCCGGCAACGCATGGCGGGACGGGGCTGTCAGCCACGGGGATGGCGACGGGCCCTGGCCGCAGCGGCTGGCCGCCGCCAGCCAGGCCCGCGAGGAGTGGGTGCCGGGCCGCACCGAACGGGTCGGCGGCCGGCTCAAGCTGTGGCGCACGCTCGAGCTGGGCGGACTGGCCGACCTCGTCGTGCTCGACACCCGGACCTGGGGGCGCGACCGGCAGGCCCGCTCGGCCGAGGAGCTCGCCGAGGGGGCCGCCACCCGTCAGCTGCTCGGCGCCGACCAGTCGGCCTGGCTGACCGATCAGCTCTCGGGGGAGCGCAAGCCGTGGACCTTCATCGCCAACCAGGTGATGTTCCACCCGCTGCAGGTCCCCGCCCTGGGCGACTCGCTCGACACCGTGTTCGAGGCCCGCAACTTCCTCGTGACCGACGAGGTGGCCCTCAATCCCGACCAGTGGGACGGCTACGAAGGCGCCCGAGCCGAGGTGCTGGACGCCGTCGGCGACCGGGGTGGCGTGGTCGTGCTCACCGGCGACGTGCACTCGTCGTGGGCGTGGAACGGTCCGTCGGCCGAGCCGAACGGACCGGCCGGGATGGTGGAGCTCGTCACCCCGAGCGTGACCACCGACAGCTTCGGCTCCCGCATCGGCCTGTCGTCCGAGCTCGTGCAGTCGGCGCTGCGCCTGGTCGACAGCGAGCTGGCCTACGTGGAGCTCGACAGCCACGGCTACGTGCTCGCCGACGTCACCGCCGATCGACTCCAGGCCGAGTGGTGGTACGTCGACCCGTCCGACCCCGCCACCCAGCGCTTCGGCGCCGGCTACGAGACCGCCCGAGCATTCCCGATGCGCCTCCGCAAGGTCGACGAGCCCACAAGCGACGACCGCGCGACTCCCGCTCCAGCACCAAGCACGACGACGGCACCGGTCGAGGACGACGACGAGGGAGTCGGCATCGCGCTCCCGGCCGCAGGCGCCGCGGTCATCGCCGGCACTGCAGCAGCAGTCGCCCTACGCCGCCGCCGCACGAGGGAAGACCCCACCGACGCGTAGCCGCCAAAACGCGACAACGTCTGTGTTGACTCCGGTCCGGATACCGGGTCTTCGTCCGCACAGACGTTGTGCGGGTGCACCGAAGGGCGCGAAAGACGAGGCGGCGGGGTGCCCCGCGATCGTCGTAGGCGGCGGTGTCATCGGTGGTGGTCGCAGGAATCGGGGTGGAAGCGGCACGCCCGGCGTGCAATTGCCACACCGATTCCTGGAGCCAGACAATCGGTGT
>JALYWQ010000328.1 GCA_030852625.1 Actinomycetota bacterium | reverse complement strand
CCACGACGTGGGTCGTGGTGAAGCTGCGCTGCAGGGTGTCCGCGAGGTCGCTGAGTGCACCCGCTCGGATGTCGAGCAGCGACGGAACGGTGATGGATCGGGTGGCCACTCGAAGATGCAGCCTAGGTGGCGGTACGGCGAGGCCGCCGCCCGCTCGGCCGGGTCGGCCGCGCCGAGGAGTTCGCGGACCTGGCCGCCGAGGTCGAAGGCGGGATGACCGACTTCGACGTGGCCATCGCCACCCCGGACCTCATGCCGCTCGTCGGTCGCCTGGGCCGCGTGCTCGGCCCGCGAGGCCTGATGCCGAACCCCAAGACCGGCACCGTCACCACCGACGTGGCCAAGGCCGTCGAGGAGTTCAAGGGCGGCAAGGTGGAGTACCGCACCGACCGCTACGGCAACGTCCACGTGCCCATCGGCAAGGTCAGCTTCGATGCCACGGCGCTCGAGGCCAACTTCCGGGCCGTCCTCGACGAGATCCAGCGGGCCAAGCCTGCGTCGGCGAAGGGCAAGTACCTCCGCAAGATCTCCATCGCCCCCACCATGGGTCCGAGCGTCCGGATCGACACCAACCGCCTCAAGGTCATCGAGACCGTCGAGTCGTAGGGCCGAGCGGGCGGCGGCCTCGCCGTACCGCCACCTAGGCTGCATCCTCGAGTGGCCACCCGATCCATCACCGTTCCTGCGCTGCTCGACATCCGAGCCGGTGCCCTCAGCGACCTCTCGCAGACCCTCGAGCGGGTGTTCAACACGGCGCACGTCGTCGTCGCCTGCGGGACGGCCGGCTCGGCCGAGAGCGGCCAGCAGGCCATCGCCGGGCTGGTGGAGCAGGGCAGCCACGTCACCGTGGTGGAGGCACTCGGCGGCACGCTGAAGGCGGCCTACGAGTTGGAGCACTCGCTCGACGAGCTCCAGCCCACCATCGTCGTCGCGGTGGGTGGTGGTCGCACCATCGACACCGCCAAGCTGGCCGCCAACCGCGCCGGCGTGCCGTTCGTCGCGGCCCCGACCACGCTCGCCCACGACGGGATGGCCTCGCCGGTTGCGTCCCTTGCCGGCGAGGACGGCGTGCGACGCAGCCTCGCCGCCGGCATGCCGGCCGGCGTGGTGATCGACCTCGACGTCGTGGGGTCGGCGCCGGAGGAGTTCGTGCGCGCCGGGATCGGTGACCTCGTGAGCAACCTCACCGCGGTGGCCGACTGGCGCCTCGCGGCGGCGGCCGGTCAGGAGCCGATCGACGAGTTCGCAGCCTCGATCGCGCTGCAGAGCGCGCTGCCGGCCCTCTCGGTGGAGTGGCCGGTGGTGGGCGACGACCTCCACCTCGTGGCCCGCGGCCTCGTGATGAGCGGGCTGGCCATGGAGGTGGCGGGTAGCAGCCGGCCCTGCTCCGGCGCCGAGCACCTCATCAGCCACGCCCTCGACCAGCTCCTGGGAAGCGCAGCCCGCGCCCACGGTGACCAGGTCGCGCTCGGGGTGCTGCTGGTTGCCAAGCCGAGCGGCGTCGACGTCGGCCGCCTCCGCCACCTCTACGCCCGGATCGGGCTGCCCACCACCCTCGCCGGGTGGGAGGTCGACCGGTCCACCCTCGTCGAGGCCATCCGCCTCGGCCCATCCACCCGCCCCGGTCGAGTCACCGTGCTCGACCGGCTCGACCTCAGCGACGGGGGCATCGATCAGCTGCTCGCCGACGCCTTCGACGGAGCCGAAACGTGACCACCGCCGTGATCCTCGCTGCCGGTGTCGGCAAGCGCCTGGCCACCGAGACCCTGCTGCCCAAGTGGTTGGCGCCGGTGGGCGACGGGACCCCTTGCCGCGAGCAGCTCGACTCGCTCGTGCTCACCGGTCCGGACGAGGTGGTCGCCGTGGTCGGTGTTGGGGACCCGGCGGCTGCCGTGGAGCGCTACGTCGAGCCGTGGCGCGACCGCCTGTCGATCCGGCTGCTCGAGAACCCCCTCCACGACGTCCGGAACAACTGGTACAGCCTGCTGCTCGCCCTCGAGGACCTCGACGGTGGCGATGACGTGCTCGTGTTCAACTCCGACCTGTTCGCTGCGGCCGAGTGGTTGGCCGAGGCCGCCCGGCGACTCGTCACCTGTGGCGAGCCGGCGGCGCTGGGCCTCGACATGGAGCGCCCCCTCACCGACGAGGCCATGAAGGTGTCGGTGGAGCACGACCGGTGCCGGCGCATCGGCAAGGTGGGCGTCGACCAGCCGAAGGGGGAGTACGTCGGCATCTCGTGGTGGTCGGCCGACTCGGCGGAGGAGCTCCGCAAGCTCCTCGCGGCCTACCTCGACCAACCGGACGCCGTGAACAACTGGTACGAGCACGGCATCGACGACCACCTGGTGGCCGGGGCGAGCTACGCGGCGGTGGCGATGCCGTCGATGGACTGGGTGGAGATCGACGACCCCAGCGATCTGGCCGCGGCCCGGTCCCTGGCTACTTCCACATCCCCCCGCCGCTGACGTAGCGGGACTTGGCTCGCTCGGCGAGCTTCGGGAACCGCTTCCGGAACCGGGCCGTCTGCTCGGGCAGCGAAACCCGCGCGGTCTTGGCGAGGTCACCGACGAGGTCGCGAACGACTTGCGTGCGGGCCGAGGAGCGCCAGCGGTCCCACGCGACCGCATCGCCAGCGACGAACGGCGACGGCAGCGCCGCACCACCCTGCAGCTGCTTGCGGAACACCCGGCGGGTCTGGCGGGAGATGTGCCGTCCGGAGGTGTCGGTCCAGTAGGGGTAGGCGGGCGCCGGGGGGAGCTCCTCCTCGTGCCGCACCATGTCCGCGGCGTACTCCTTGCAGAGGAGATCGAGCGCGTGGTTGTCCTGCCGCAGGTGGGCGCTCGAATCCCGGAAGCGCACCGACAGCTCCTCGGGCGCGCTGGTCGAGAACGAGTGGAAGTGGAAGAGGCGGAGCCGGTCGCCGGTGGAGGTGATGACGTAGCCGTCGTCGTCGAGGCCGATCGGTCGCTCGTGCAGGTTGAGGATGCCGACGTTGTACCCGTAGTGACGAAGCGCGGTGGCCTGGAAGAGCGAGCTTCCGATGTCGACCCACTTCTGGTCGACGAAGAGGCCGGACAGCGGGTCGTTGATGCACTCGAACTCGAGGTGACCCCACCACCAGTCGAGGAAGGGGCGGCTGCGGCGGTCGACCGCGCAGAAGCCGAGGTTGTTGATCCCCACCGCGAGCATGTGGCCCTCGGAAGCACCGACACCCTCGGGGACCGGCTCGAGGAAGTGGGGGGTGACCACGATGCCCCCCGGGCTCGACGCCAGGGCGCCGTCGAGCTCGGCCATCGGCGCGGTGAGGTAGGTGTCGGGATCGAGGTAGATCACCTGCTCGGTCTCCTCGAGGAGCGCCCGCAGCAGCGGGGGCTTCACGGCCGTGGCGAACTCCACCAGGTCGTAGATGGTGGCGAGGTCCAACACCGCTCGTGCGCCCAGGCCCAGGACTTCGGTGCTGAGGCACCGCACGCCGTCCAACGTCGGCAGGTCGTCGTCGCTCGCGATGTCGATGAACAGGATGTTCAGGGTGGCGCCGGGGTGGTGGCGCCGGAGGCTGTCAGCCAGGCTGAGCGCCCGCGGGAGGTAGTTCTCGGCGAGGATCGTGCAGTACGTCGTGGTCGGGCTCACGGCGAAAGGGTAGTGCGCACCACCAGCGGGCAACCCCTCACGGAGGGCGATCCGGGCGGGTCTATGCTCGCCCGATCGAAGGACCAGCCGCCCCCGCCGAGCCGGTCAACGGCGGTCAGGTCGGTCGCCTCCGGACCATCACGATCGACCAGGCCGTCTCGAGCGCATCGAACATCCTGATCGCCATCCTGGCAGCGCGCCTCCTCGGCGCCGACTCGTTCGGGCTCTACGGGGTCGTGTTCCTCGCGTACATGACCACGCAGGGGGTCAGTCGAGCCCTCGTCGGCGAGCCGTTGCTGGTCCGACCGTACGAATCGGAGGAACGGCCGGGGGAGGCCATCGGCACCGCGGCGGTCCTCGGCGTCGGCGTGGGTGCGGTGCTGGGGGTGGCCGGCCTCATCACCGCTGCGTGGAACCAGGAGCTCGGGTTCGCGCTCGGCGTCCTGGCCGCCTGCACCCCGCTGCTCGTGCTCCAGGACCTCGGCCGGTACCTGGCCTTCGCCCTCCAGGTCCCGAGTCGTGCGCTCATCCTCGATCTCAGCTGGCTCGTGCTGCAGATCGTCGCGGTGTCCGTGTTGGCGCTCACCGACACCGCCACCCTCGTGTGGTTCATCGCCGCGTGGGCCGGCGCAGGCGCGGTGTCCGGCGGGATCCTCATCTGGGAGTACCGCAAGGCGAGGATCCGGCCCACGTTGAACTGGCTGAAGGAGACGTGGCCCTTCTCCTGGCGGTACACCATCTCCTTCGCGGCCCGGCAGGGGGCGGTGCTCCTCGCGTCGAGCACGCTCGCCGGGGTGCTCGGATCGCGATCGCTCGGTGCGCTCCGCGGTTCCCTCCTCCTCTACGGGCCGTTGGTGCAGATCCAGGCGGCGTCGATCGCGGCCGGCGTGAGCGAGGTGGCCCGCATCGACAGGACCAGCCCCGACCTGCGTCGGCACGTGGTCCGGACGACCTCCATCACCACGGGGATCGCGGCTGCGAACCTGGTGGTGCTGCTGCTGCTGCCCGATCGCCTCGGTGAGCTCGTCCTCGGCGACACCTGGGAAGGGGCGCAGCGCCTGCTCCTGCCGGCCGGGCTCCAGATGGTCGCCGTCGGGCTCATCAGCGGGGTCCGCTCGGCCCTGCTCGGTCTCGGCGCCACCCGCGAGGCGTTGCGAGTGGACATCGCCACCGCGGCGGCGATGTTCGGCTCGACCATCCTCGGCTCCCTCCTGTGGGACGTCCTCGGGGTGGTGTGGACGACCTGCGCGGCTCAGGTCCTGCTGATGCTCCTGTGGTGGACCGTCTACACCCGCCGGGTACGCCGACCGTTCACCCCGCCCATCGATGCCCCCGGCCAGGCTCTTGGCCACACTCCGTCACCGGAGAGTCTCGCACCGTGATGGAAACGGGCGAAACGGCGCAGTAGGGTCACCTCGTCCTGGGGCGGACTTCCGAGCAGCGGCCAGTTTCTGGCCGCACGATCAGATCGGTTGTCAGCCATGAGGTCCGACCAGCTCGTCCTCGAGCGCCAGCGTTCGCTGCGCGACCCCAACCCCATCGAGGGGTACCACAGCCAGGTTCGGCTGGACGTCGTGCCCTTCGTCCCGCGCACCGGCGGCACGCTCGTCGACCTCGGCGGCGGCGAGGGTGCGACCGCCGCCCACCTGAAGTCGATCGGTCTCGTCGACCGAGTCGGCGTGGTCGATCGGGTCGGCGGCCCAGCCCATCCGGACGTGGACTTCCAGTGCACCGGCGACATCGAGGACGAAACGTTCCTCGCCGGGGCCCTGCACGCCCAGGGCCCCTTCGACACCGTGCTCGCGCTCGACATCCTCGAGCACCTGGTGGATCCGTGGCGGGTGGTGGCGCAGCTGCACCAGACCTTGGTGCCGGGCGGCCACCTGATCGCCTCCATCCCGAACGTCCGGCACTTCCGGGTGTCCGGCGGGCTGTTCTTCAAGAACCACTGGACCCTCGCCGACGCCGGGATCCTCGATCGGACGCACCTGCGCTTCTTCGTGAAGGAGACCGCCGTCGAACTGCTGACCCACTCCGGGCTGGTGCTCGAGGAGGTGGCAGCACCCGAACTGGAGCGCCATCGCCGTGAGCGCGAGCTGTTCAACAAGGTCACCTTCGGCAAGCTCAGCAGCTTCGTCGACACCCGCTACGTGATCCGGGTGCGGCGGGACGACGGCGCGATCCGCTCCGCCGGTTAGCCGCCCGTCGGCGCGGCGGTGCCCAGGCGTCCCCTCGTCCGGGCGAACTCGATGAAGGCGTCGATGTCCTCCGAGGCCAGGTAGGGGACGGCCTCCAGAACTTCCTCGTCGGGCCAGTCCCACCACTTCATCTCGAGCAGGGCAGCCCGCTGCTCCTCGGTGTGGCGATAGGCGATCACCTTGGCCGGTATGCCGCCGACGATCGCGTAGTCGGGCACGTCCTTGGTCACCACCGCGCCGGTGGCGACGATGGCGCCGTTGCCGATCTTCACCCCGCTGAGGATCCAGCAGCCGTAGCCGGTCCACACGTCGGAACCGACGTGGGTGTCCCCGGTCGGCACCGGGATGCCGTCCTGCCCCGCACCCTCCAGGTGCCAGTTGATCCGGTGCGGATAGGTGGAGACGGTTCGCGAGCCGTGCTGGCCACCGAGGAGGTACGTGCCCCCGAGGGAGCAGTACTTCCCGACGTGCAGGCGGGTGTCGTCATAGACGAACGTGCGCACCTCCGGGACGCCGTAGGTGTGCCGTCCGAGGGTGACCCGGCCGGACTTGATGAGGCGCTTGAGCCGCACCTCGTTGGGCCCCAGGAGCGCCTCGGGAATGCCGTACCGGGCTCGTCGGAGGATGTGCTTCCCGACTCGGACGATGTCGTTCACCTCGGCGATCACCTCTCGTTCGTGGACGGTGCAACCTCCGAACGCTAGCGGGACCCCGATCTCCGATCTGGCCGCAGCGGGTGCCTAGGATCCTCGAATCGCACGCAACCTCGATCCCGCCGCGCCTCGCTTCAAGGAGCTGGTCTTCTCCGACCTCGCCCGGTGGAGCCCCGAGGCCACGCCGAGCTGGAGGCGCGTCCTCCTCGGCCTCCTCAGCCATCCGGGCGTCCTCGCCTCGCTCTTCCTCCGCGCTCAACAGCACCTCGTGCGATCAGGGCGCACCCGTCTGGCATGGGCGCTGCGGACCCCGTGCAACGCGCTGACGGGTGCGGACTTCGTCCCCGGCTGCGAGATCGGCCCCGGCGCCCACATCACCCACCCGTCCGGGCTCGTCCTCGCCGCCAAGGCTCGCGTCGGCAGCCACGCGACCTTCGCCGGGGGCGTGGTCGTCGCCGGCGTCCGCAACTACGACATCGAGGATCCCGAGGCCGGTTCCGTTGGCGAGACCGTGGTCGGTGACCACGTGTTCTTCGGCGCCAACTCGGTGGTCCTGGTAGGGGTCGCCATCGGTGACCACGCGGTCATCGGCGCCAACTCCGTCGTCCGGCACGACGTCGAGGCCCGTTCGATCGTGTCCGGGATCCCCGCCAAGCACGTGGCGTATCGCACGCCGGGTCGCGCCTCGTCCCGCTCCTGATCGAGATCGTGGTCGGGAGGCGCGAGCGCGGTCAGCCGCGCTTGCGCCAGTAGGCCCCGAACGGGTCGATCTCGATGATCTCCTCGTCGATCCCGTGGGCCGCCCGGTAGTCGTGGATGGCGGCACCGGCCTGGGAGGCGTGGCTCCCGAAGTCGTCGATGATCAGGAAGCCGCCTGGTGACAGCTTCGGGTAGAGCGCCTCGATGGCCTGGATCGTGCTCTCGTACATGTCGCCGTCCAGACGGATCAGCGACAGCGACTCCAGCGGTGCCGTCGGCAGGGTGTCCTTGAACCAGCCGACGAGGAACTTCACCCGGTCGTCGAGGAGCCCGTACCGCCGGAAGTTGTGGCGGACCTGATCAGGTCCGACCTGCAGGTTGCCCTCCTCGTGCAGCCGGTCTCCGGCGTCGGCGGGGTAGAGATCGGCACTCGGCTTGGGGAGGCCCTGGAAGGAGTCGGCGAGCCAGACCGTGCGGCTCGTGTCCCCCCACGCCACGAGGTTGGCCTTCATGTAGATGCAGGCTCCGCCACGCCAGACGCCGGTCTCGATGAGGTCGCCGGGGACCTCGTCCAGGACGATCCGCTCGATGCACTGGCGGATGTTCTCCATGCGCCGCAGCCCGATCATCGACTCCGCTCGGGAGGGCCAGTCCTGGCCCACCTCCCGCATCGACGGGTCGTACGGCTTCCGCAGGGCGATCTCGACGTTGAACCTCTGGGCCAGCCGTCCGACGGCGTGGGCCGCCTTCCCGGCCAGCGACGGCGCCGTCTTGGCGCCGAGGATCCTGCTGTTGTCCTCGGTGAGGGCACCGGTGAGGCTCTGCTTCATCAGCTCCAGGTAGAGCGAGCGGAGCTCGGCGGCACGGGCATCGGTGTCAGGCACACAGCGAAACTAACGCGCTCCTTGCGCGCCCGCGAACCACGGGCGCAACCGCCGAACCTGGCGGTCGAGCGCCGCGCCCCGGTAGTCTCGAGGCCCCACAACCAATCGCTCGCCAAAGACATCCGGTGCTGGCAACAGCTCAAAGGGACCTCGGTCCCGCCTGACGAGGCGGACACCTCCGAGCCTCACTCGGTGTGCCCGCGCCCAACGCGAGCCCCGAGACAACGAGAGGAGGTGTCGATGGAGAACCCGAGACCGGAGAAGGTCGCGGTGGTGGACGAGGTGCGTGAGCGGCTCGGCAACACCAGCGCAGCCCTGCTCACCGAGTACCGAGGGCTCACCGTGGACGCGATCGGCGATCTGCGGCGTGCACTCCGTGCCGTCGGGGGCGAGTACAAGATCTACAAGAACACGCTCGTCCGCTTCGCAGCACGGGACCTCGGCCTCGAGCTGGACGACCTGCTCACCGGCCCCACGGCGATCGCCTTCATCACCGACCGACCCGACGGGACGGCCGGCGACGCGGTCGACGTGGCCAAGGCGCTGCGCGATTTCGCCAAGGGAAACCCCAACCTCGTGGTGAAGGGCGGCGTGCTTGGCACGAAGCCCCTCAGCGCTGACGAGGCGAAGGCCCTTGCCGAGGTCGAGCCCCGCGAGGTGCTGCTCGCCAAGTTCGCCGGACTGCTGGCTGCGCCAATGGTGCAGTTCGCCGGCCTGCTGGAAGCGCTGCCCCGCAACTTCGCCTATGGCCTCGCAGCCCTCATCGACCAGAAGGGCGGCGTGCCGGACACCCCGGCCGCCGAACCCGAAGCAGCACCCGCGGCCGAGGAGGCTCCCACCGAGGAGACCCCCGACGCCGAGGCTGCGGCACCGACCGAAGACGCCCCGATCGACGAGGCCCCCACTGCGGAGCCGACGGCCGAGGCCACCACTGACGACACCCCGCCGGCCACCGAGGATGCTCCCGCTGCGGAGCCCGAGGCTGCGGCCGACACCACCACGGAAGAGGAGTGACCACCATGGCCACCAAGGAAGACATTCTCGAGTCGATCGCCAGCATGACGGTGCTCGAGCTCTCCGAGCTCCTGAAGGAGTTCGAGGACAAGTTCGGCGTCAGCGCGGCCGCTCCGGCCGCCGTGGCCGTGGCTGCACCCGCCGGTGGCGGCGGTGCCGCTGAGGCCGAGGACGAGAAGGACGAGTTCGACGTCGTCCTCGAGGACTCCGGCGACAAGAAGATCCAGGTCATCAAGGAGGTGCGCGCCCTCACCAACCTCGGTCTCAAGGAGGCCAAGGACCTGGTCGACGGCGCTCCGAGCACCATCATCGAGAAGGCCAACAAGGAAGACGCCGAGAAGGCCAAGGCTTCCCTCGAGGAGGCCGGCGGCAAGGTGTCCCTCAAGTAGGACACCGCTTCCGAGCGAGTTGCACGGTGCCCCGGCTTCGGCCGGGGCACCGGCGCGTCCGGGCTCAGTCGGGCAGGAGGACGAGGTCCGTCTGCCCGCTGCGCACCGGCGCAAGGCGTCCGGCCAGCGCCCCGAGCTCGCTGATGGGGTGGACCACCTCGCTCGGTTCCCGCAGGTCGATGTAGGACCGGAACGACGCCGACAACGTCGTGAGCAGCTCGTCGAGGAGGCCCGACTCGACGTACATCTCCGGCCAGAACTCGATGATGAAAGGAACCCGGGCGGCGAGGAGCGAGGTCGCTCCGGCCATGACGCCCGGCTCGTGACCTTGGGTGTCGACCCACGCGAGGGCCACGTCGGAAGGATCGACGCCCGCATCGTGGACGATGTCGTCCAGGGTGCGCTGCTGCACGGCGACGATGCCCGGGTGCGACGACGGGATGTCGTCGGCCCGGCGCACCCGGTGGTCCCCGGCGCTGACGCTCGAGAGGATGAGCTCCACCTCCCCTGCTTCGGCTCCGCACGCCACCGGGGCGATGTGGACCTGCGACGAGAGGTTGTTGGCCATGACGTTGAGCTCGAGGAAGTGGACGTTGTCGGGGCTCGGCTCCACGGCGACGATGCGGTCGAAGTCGCCGGTGCGGGACGCGTAGAGCGTGGTGGTGCCCACGTTGGCGCCGACGTCGAGGAACGTCTTGGCGTTCGGCCGCGGGGCCCGGGCTCGGGCGATGGCCCAGCCGCGGATGAGGTGGTCCCGCTGGAAGTGGCCTCGAGCGATCAGCCACGGGGAGATCACCGAGTCCGAGGCCTGGACGTACGTCGCGCCGCCGTCGTCGGTGACCCCGACGACCCGGAGGTTCGGGTTGATCCGGCGCAGCGCCCGGAGGTGGCCCCGGACGAGGTACGCCCGGCGGGTGTCCCGACTGACGATGACCTGACCGGTTCGGGTGGCCATGTGCCGGACGACCTCTGCGGGCGTCCGCCGCACCGCGCCCACTACTCGTGGGCCAAAGGGTCGAAGTCGGTCGTCACCGGCGTCAACGTAGTTGTGGTACTCCCGGTAACCGCGTTCCGCAACCAGACCGACACAGAGCGTCGCCATCCCGGAGCGGCAGCCATTGGGCGATATGCGCCAATAGTGGTGATCCGCACACTTTGGGCGATGTCGTCGTTTCACCGTGCTCCGCTTGATCGGCTGCCCGTTTGCGCGGGCCTAGGCCGCGCCCGCGGCGAGCTCGGTCACGGCGTCCACCAGGACGTCGATGGCCTCATACCCGTGGGACCGAGCGACGCGGGCCACCCTCGAGTTGGTCATGAGGCGATCGAACCGGTCGAGCTCGTCGGTCAGGTGCTGGCTCCCGGCCCGCTCCATCCGGAAGCAGTGCGGGTACACGGCCATGAAGGCCCGGTGGCCATGCAACCGCTCGACTGACGGGGGTCCGGGGGAGCTGCCGCCGAGCTCGACGATGGCGACGAGCGGCGCCGGCCGCCGCTCCCAGCGATCGGTGGGGAGGCGCCACCGGAGCTTCGGTGAACCGATCCCCATCGGGGTCAGGTCGTCATGGATTGCGAGTGCGGTTGTGCTGTCCTTCCAGAGGCGAAGACCCGGGTAGGTCGATCGGGCCTCGAATCGGTGACCGGCGTCGTCCAGGGCGACGAAGTCGTCGCTCAGCAGGCGACCGCCGTTCCGCACCATGGCGGCGGCCATCGTGGACTTCCCGGCGCCGGAGGGTCCCACGAAGGCAACCGCCCCGGTCTCGAGGAGCACGGCACTCGCGTGCAGGACGATCGTGGCGCCGAGCGAGAGGATGCGCGGGACCACCTGGTCGAGCAGTAGGTGGCGCACCGTGCTCGCGTCGGCGGTCTCGACCGCAACCGACACGCGGTGAGCCACCGGGTCGATGTGGAAGGCGACGAGTTCGGGGAAGGCGATGTGGTAGTCGGCGCCGTCCCGGGTGGTGCGGGACCATGGCGCCCCGTCGGCGAGCTCGGTCTCCTCGATCACGACCTCGTCCCGAGGTGCACCCGACGGCCCCGCAGGGACGACCTCCCAACGGTCGACGCCGGGCTCCGGCCCTTCATGCTCGTGGGTCGGTGCAAGGGGCACCTCAGGGAGGTCGATGGCCGAGTCGAGGACGAGCCCTGCGAGCCGGTAGCGAGCCACCGATCTCAGGTCGCGCTCTGGCGCAGGACGTCGATGACGAACGCGGCCGCCGAGGTCGGCGAATCGAAGATCTGGTGGTGCTCCGCGTCGAGCAGCTGGCCGATCTCGGCGATGGAGCGCTCACCGTCGCAGGCTTGGAGCACGGTCCTGCGGGCGGCGCCGTAGCGGGAGAGCGAGGGGACGGCGTCGGGACGGGCCCGGTCGAGGTCCTCCCGGACGAGCGGTTCGCCTTCCACGGTCGAGTGGCGAGCCTCGGTGACCGTGGTGCCGTCGCCGTCGAGCACCGTCACCCGCCACCGGATCGTGCCCGATGCAGGCCTGGCGAGGAGCGACACCTCGATCGTGTGGCCGGGCGCCACCTCGACCGGCCGGCCAATCGGGAGGAGCGCGTGATCCCGGTCGATCCGTCCAGCCGCGACGGGCGAGTTGGTCATCTCGATGCCCGGTGCGAGCTCGGCGACGAACCAAGCCGCCAGCCCCGACAGCCGGCCCGGGCGGGCCACGGTGAACGTGGCCGACCCCTCGAGCAGGTCGGCCCCGTCGCCGGGATCAGCCCCTGCGAGACGGGTCGGCGGCGCGAGCAGCGAGTCGGCCGGAGCGGTGCCGACGTGGCGGGAGTTGGCCGCGAGGGCCACCACCACGTCCGTGTCCACTCCCAGCGGGTTGCGGGACCAGAACGCCACCGACTCCTCGAGTTCCCCGAAGGCGACCGGCGCGGCCTCAATGGACACGTGGCGTGGGACCGTGACGCCGTCGGGTGCCAGAAGCCGTCGCCGGGCGTCGGCGAAGTACTCGAAGACGCCGGCCTCGATCCCCATCGGCCCGAGCTGGTCGGCGACGACGACGTCGACAGGTCCCGGGAGCTCGACCTCCGTCGAGATGGCACGAATGGTGGTGATCCGGTCGTCCAGGTGGTTGGCCCGGGCGATGCTTCGAGCCACGGCGAGCATCGCGCTCCCATCGACGGCCACGACCCGGGAGGCGCCGGCGCGCAGGGCCAGGATCCCGAGCACCCCTGTGCCGGCACCGAGGTCGAGCACGGTGGCACCCGGGCGGACCACTGCGCCGAGCGCCGCCGCGAAGGCTTCGATCCGCTGTTGGTCAGCGAGATAGGTGCGGTGCTCCGAGAACGGGGACCACACGGCCACGAACGGACCTCCTACAGGCCGCCCAAGAGTCCCATGCCCATGCCCATGCCGCCGTCGCCGGGGAGCGCGAACATGCCCATGCCGGAGAGCCCTTCGACGCCGAGGCTCCCACCGCTCCTCGTGAGGGCGGCGATGGCGCCGTAGCGCGTCAGCGTCGGCGCCGCGTACGGCTTCCGGGACAAGCCGCGGGGTTGCTCGGATTCAGTCACAAGACCCTTCAATTGACGCAGGGCCACCGGTGGGAGGCTTGCGGCCAATCGCGGGTGGAGGTTCAGCTCACAGTGTAGCCCGGACCCACCGCTCGATCGCGAGCGCGAGCCACGGCATCCAGACCCCGCGAGCCGGCTGCCCGGGCGGCACGGCTAGGACACTGGTGACCGCGGAACGCAGGGCGGACGGGTCGATCCACCCGAGGTCGGCGATGGCCAGGTCGTCGAAGGCCGCCGCGCCACCGTGGGCGCGGAGCTCGTCGGCGAAGATGTACGAGAACTCCGCTTTGTCGGTCCGGAGGCGGACGACGTCCGGCACCAGCCCGTCCACTGCTTGCCGAAGCACCCACTTGGTGTACGGCCCCCGGCGCCGCTGGAGCTCGGGGAGCGCCACAGCCAGCTCGACCAGCCGGCGGTCGTCGAAGGGGTCGCGCTTGTCGACGCCGGCCGCCGCTGCAGCTCGCTCGCTGAGTTCGTTGGCGTGGACCGTCCACCCGTCCTCGGCCAGGCGGGCGATCTGATCTGCTGCGTATCGCGGGCCGGCGGGGGTGGGCGGCCGCAACCGATCCGCCAGGGCGACATCGATGCAGAACCGCTCGGGCAGCCATTGCGGCCGCGTCCACGAGGGTGGCCGACGCAATCGCCGATCGACGGGCTCCGGGAGGAGTGGCCGCACCCCGGAGCCCCAGCCGAACACCAGCCCAGCCAGCCCGGCGGGTCGCTGGTGGCCCCACCACTGCCGGACGAGCGCCGGTCGGGCTCGGCGAAGGCCTTCGGCCAACCCGAAGTCCGACCCGGTGAGCCATTCGTCGCCGCCGGAGCCCGTCAGCACGACCGTGTGCCCGTCGGCGCGGATCGCCTGGAGGTGCTGCGCGTGCATGGCCTGGTTCGGGTGGTCTGGAAGGTCCAGGTAGCGATCGATCTGGGTCTGGTAGTACTCGGGCCCCTTCACGCCGGGTTCGAACGGTCGGCGGTGGACGCCCCAGCGGCTCGCCACCGCGTCCTGTTCGAGCGACTCGTCCCACGGGGCTCCTGGGAACACCAGGGAGTAGGCCTCGAGGGCTGTCGAGGAGCCTCGATCTCGCAGGTCCGCGGCCATCGCCAGGACGCTCGACGAATCGAGGCCACCGCTCAACTCCACGGCCACCGACGACGCTCCAGCGATGCGGTCGGAGACAGCGGTGGTGAAGACGTGGTGGAAGTGCGCGGCGTAGTCCGCATCGGTGGCCAACCGCAGCTCCGGGCCTGCGTCGGGGGCCCAGTGGCGGCGGACCTCCAGCCTCCGTCCACCGACCCGCGCCACGAGGTGGTGGGCCGGCGGGAGGCGCATCAGGCCATGGAAGAGGGTCTCCGAGGTGCTGCGCAGGTTGACGGCCAGCAGCTCGGCCGCGTAACCCGGGTTGGGCGTGCGACGGATCGATCGGTCCGCCAGCACGGCCTGCGGTTCGGTGGCCCACCGGAGGGTGTCGGCGTGCTCCAGGTAGTAGAGGGATCGCTTCCCGAGCGCGTCCCTCGCGATGACGAGCTCCCCGGCGACGGCGTCCCACAGCACGGCCACGAAGTCGCCGATCAGCATCGGTAACGAGGCCGTGCCCCAGCGTGAGTACGCGGCCTGCAGCAGCTCCACGTCGGACCGTCCGGCCGTCCGGCTCGGGCGCTCACCCAGCCGGGCCCAGAGGTCACGGCGGTTGTCGATGCGGCCTTCGAGGAGCGCGGCCCGACCGCGAGCCACGTCCACCAGCGGTTGCGGCACCTCCGGAGCCGGCGACGCCGACCGGGTCAGGAGGTGGGCGATGCCGATCGGCCCGTCCGTGTGGTGGTGGGTGCCGTCGAGCCCGCGATGGGCCATCGAGGTCGTCATCGCGGCCAGCTCGGGCACGTTGGACGGGCGGCCGTCGCGGTGCAGGATCCCGGCGACAGCGCTCACGCCGGGGGAATCGGATCCAGCGTGAGGTAGTCGGTCGCCACGTCCGGGTGATCGTTCAGGGGGCGCCCATCCAACTCCAGCCAGGCGTGGGCATCGAGGCCGACCGCCGCCCCACTGCGCACCCCGAAGCGCACGGTGCCACGGAGCCCGACCAGCCGGAGGAGGGCCTTGAGGAGCACGGACCGGGACAGGCAGGTGCCGGGCGTCGGGAGTCGGCGCCGCGCCGCGCTGACGCCCCAGACGCAGCGTCGCACGAACCGGTCGGGTTCGCGCAGCCGCAGGATCGTGGGGACCCGATCGACGACCGAGGACACCCGGCGGTAGCCGATGCCTCGCAACGCCGACCACACGAGCAGGTCGAGGAAGCCCATGAGCAGCAGGACGGCGGCATCACGAACCCCTGAGCGGCGCAGGGCGGGCACGTCAGCTCCGGCGGAGCTCGACGAGACCTTCGGCGATGAGCTGCGACACGAGCTCGAAGAGATCATCACGCAGGGTGCGCTCGTCGACCTCGAACTCCTGGCTGATCACGGCGAGGGCCTCACCGACCGTGCCCGTCGCCTGCACGGCCTCCAGCATGCGGGCCCCGACGGCGTCGAGGCCGTAGTAGGTCTCGCTGTCGAAGTTGAGCAGGACGAGCTCGTCGTCGACGCTGCGGGTGGCCACGTGCTCGCTGACGACGACCTGCGCAGCCATCAGGTCCTCGGGGCGGTCTACCGGCACTCGCAAAGCGTACGAGACTGTGTCGATGGTTGCTCACGCCGGAAGGCCGGTAGTGCCCGGCGGTGCGGTGGCCGAAACCCGTGGGTTCCTCGGGGCGCTGATCGGGGCTGTGCGCCTGGTCTGGCGCGCGGCGCCGCGAGAGGTGGCGGTGGCGCTCGGCCTACAAGCGGTGGTGGCCGCCGGCGTCGCGGCGACGTTCTTCGTGGGCAAGGTCGTGGTCGAGGACGTCGTGGACGCCGAACGACGAGGCACGACGATCGGCGACCTCGTGCCGGAGCTCCTGGCCCTCGGCGCAGTTGCCATGGTGGCCAGTGTCGCTCTCGTGGCCATCGCCGAGCGGCAGCGGTTGCTCGCCGAGCTCGTGGAGCGCCACGTCCAGGGCAGTCTCATCGACGCCGTCTCCTCGGTGGAGCTCCTCGCCTTCGAGTCAGCGTCGTTCCACGACCGCTACGAGCGGGCGGCAACGCACGCGGTGGAACAGAGCTGGCGGGTGACCTACGCATTCGTGTCGATGGCCACGTCCACGTCGGCGCTCGTGGCCACGACCGCGGTGCTCGTCGGCGTGGCCCCACTGCTGCTCCCCGTGCTGGCGCTGGCCTACGTCCCGGTCGCGATCGCGGCCGGTCGCAACAGCCGGACCTCGTACACGGTGGCCTACGAGCAGACTCCGGCCGAGCGGGAGCGGGCTTACTTGGGCAGGGTGCTGACAGATGCCGCAGAAGCCAAGGAGATCCGGCTGTTCGGCTCGGGGCAGGTGCTCCGGGAACGGTACGAATCGTTCTGGGATCGCCGCCTCGAGGTGCTTCGCGGTGCCGCCACGCAACGGGCCCGGAGGGCGCTGGGTGCCGGCGCCATCGCAACGGCCCTCGTCGTGCTCGGCGTGGCCTACCTGGCCCAGCTGGCGACCAGCGGACGGATCGACCCCGCCGCCGCCGGTATCGGGGCGATCGCGCTCCAGCAGGTGGGCGCTCGACTTCGGACGTTGAGCTCGACGGGCGCCTCCTTGCGTGAGTCTGCGCTGTTCCTCCAGGACGTGCTCGGGTTCCTCGATGATCCGCTCGGCGGCCCGGCATCGACCGGGCCGAAGGGGCCTGGGACGCCCGACCCCGCAGTGCTCGACGTCGACAACGTCCGATTCACCTACCCGGGGACGGACCTCGAGGTGCTCCGCGGCGTCACCTTGCGCGTCGCTCCCGGTGAGGTCGTGGCACTCGTGGGTGGTAACGGGAGCGGCAAGACGACCCTGGCC
>JALYWQ010000045.1 GCA_030852625.1 Actinomycetota bacterium | reverse complement strand
AGGTTGACGTCGAAGAACCGGTGCCAGTCGGCGGGATCCGAATCGACGAAGTCGACGAAGCCCGGGAACCCCTGGGAGCCCGCGTTGCCGGCGTTGTTCACGAGGATGTCGACGGTGCCGGCACCGCCGATCGAGCTCGACACCTGGCCCCAGTCGGCCACGTCGAACGGGAGGGGGACGGCCTGGCCGCCGGCGGCCCGCAGCTCCGCCACGGCGAGGTCGGCCTGCTCGGCGCGGATGTCGTTGACGAGCACTTCGGCCCCCGCCTCAGCGAGCGCATGGCCGATGGCCAGGCCGACCCCCTGTCCCCCGCCGGTGACGAGCGCCCGCTTGCCGCTGAGGTCGATCTCGAAGCTCACGGGGGCGGAGCCTAGGAGCCGGCGGTGTCGTCGCCGCCGATGGCGAGGAAGCCGCCGAGGCCGGTGAGCTCGAGGATCCGGATCACGGTGATCGGCGCCGCGACCACGCGGAGGCGCTCGAAGTCGGCGGCGGCCTGGGCGATGACCCCGAGCCCCGAGGAGTCCATGAAGTCCACCTGAGCGAGGTCGACGTCGAGGCTCGTCACGTGCTTCTCATGGGCTCGGTCGACGGCGGCCCGCACGTCGTCGATCACGAGGGTGTCGATCTCACCGCGCAGGACGAGGCGCCCGGTGCGACCGGTGACCTCGAGGTCGGCGATCGGGTCCATCAGCGACCCGCCCGGCCGGCCCCGCCGATGGGGGGCACGTGGAAGAGCGGGCGGACGGCGAGCATGGCCACATCATCGTCCCCGCCGCCCTGGTCGACGAACTGCGCCAGCACCTCGTCGCAGAGGCGCTCGGCCGACGTGCGGTCGACGGTGCCGGCGAACTCCCGCAGCCTGGCCATCATCACGTCGGTGGGGGTGCGCCGGCGCTCCACCAGCCCGTCGGTGTAGAAGACGATGGTGTCGAGCAGGCCGAGCTGCACCCGCGCCGTGGGCGGGGCCTGGTGCAGCAGGCCCACCCCGATCGGTGGGGCCGGATCGCCCGCGACGAAGTACGGCTCGCCCTCGGCGGGGACCACCAGCGGTGGCAGGTGGCCGGCCCGGGCCAGCTCCACGCTGGCATCGGCGGGATCGAACAAGGCTTGGACGGCGGTGACGAACCCCGGCTGCCCGGTGACTGCGAGGTGCTCGTCGAGGGCGAGGAGGGAGCGACCGGGGTCGAGCTCCCGGAGCACGTGGACGCTGAGGGCGTTGCGCACCGTGCCCATGCGGGCGGCCGCGATCACGCTGTGCCCCGCCACGTCGCCCACCGTCAACGCCAGTCGACCGTCGTCGAGGGTGAGGACGTCGTACCAATCCCCGCCGACCCGGGCCCGCTTCGCCGCTGGTCGATACCGAACCGCCACCTCCACCCCCTCGTGGAACCCGATCGGCGGGAGGAGGGCCTGCTGCAGGGTCTGCGCGATCTCCTTCTCGGCCCGGTGCTCCCGGGCGTTGACCACCGCGATCGACGCGTAGCCGGCCAGCTCCCGCACCAAGAGCTCGTCGTGGTCGTCGAAGCGCCCAGGCTCGGGGTGCCCGAGGAAGAGGCTGCCGACAACCTCTCCGTGGTGGGCGACGACCGGCACGGCCAGGTAGCTGCGGACCGGCGGGTGGCCCGTCGGAGTGCCCTGGTGGGGCACGTTTCGGCCGTAGCCCGGTGCGCTGGTGACGTCGTCGTAGCGGACGGTTCGCTCGCCGCTGAAGGTCGGGCCGAAGACCTCGGTGCTGCGCGGCATCGAGAACCCGTCGAAGGTCGCGAGAGGCACGCCCGACAGGGTGTAGTGGGTGAACGACGCCCCGCTGCTGTCGGTGAGCCGGTAGAAGAAGGCGCCGTAGGCGGCCCGGGTCATCCGTGTGGCGGCGTCGGCGACGGCCTGGACCACGCGCGCCAGGTCGAGGTCCGCCACGAAGCCGCGCCCGGCGTCCTGGACGGCACGCAGCGATTCGATGGCGAGGGCTGTGCTCTGCTCACCCAACCCGGTCTCGACCACGCCTGCTCCTTGATCCGATGCCCGACGTTAGTTCCGTCCGAGCAGGACCCGTGCCGGGGCGCGGCAACGCTCGCTGCAGGGCCTCCCGGAGAAGGCCGTGCAGCGAGCGTTCCGGCGAAGCCGGCGAACTCCCGTGGTTCGGGAGCTCAGCCTGGTTGTTGGGTCAGACGACCCGGACGTTCTGGGCTTCTTCGCCCTTGCGGCCGGGAGCCACGTCGAACTCGACGCGCTGGCCCTCGTCGAGGGACTTGTAGCCCTCGCCCACGATGTTCGAGAAGTGAACGAACACGTCGTCGCCCTGCTCGCGGGAGATGAAGCCGAAACCCTTTTCGGCATTGAAGAACTTCACGGTACCTGTGGTCATCATCTTCGATTCTCTAAGTCAGCCCATCAGTGCAATGAGCTGGGCACAACCGTAGGCCCATTTCGTCGCGAACCCTGCTTTTTGTTCGGAGGGCCCCGGATCAGCGCACGTCGAAGCGGTCGAGCATCATCACCTTGTCCCACGCGGCGACGAAGTCTCGGACGAACTTCGGGCCGGCATCGGATGCGCCGTACACCTCGGCGATGGC
>JALYWQ010000310.1 GCA_030852625.1 Actinomycetota bacterium | reverse complement strand
ACCTCGGCGGGGGCCTCGGTCGCCTGGCGGCGGCGGGCGAGGGCCGGCACCGGCACGCCGACCATGGCGACGCCGCCGCCGACGAGCACCACGCTCACGACGAGCATGAGGGCTCCGAGACCGACGGCGATGTCGGTCATGCTGAAGGCCATCACCGAGAGCGTCAGGCTGGTCTTGGCCGTCGACGCCTCGAAGGCGATCTGCCGAAGGGGGTTCTCCGTGGGCATGCCGTCGGCGCCGATGGCGGCGGCCGCCGCGTCGTTGGTGTCCTTGCCGTCGGCGGTGAGGAAGCGCCCGATCTCGGTGTAGCTGCGACCTGCGGTCGGCCCCTCGAGGGCCTCGTCGATGAAGTCGACCATGCTCTGCGCGGTGGCGGCATCGTCCACCCGGGCGCCGGGGATGGAGGCCTGGTCGGGTGTGGTGATCTCCTCGGCCTGGAGGGCGGCGGTCACGGTGTGGCGGGCATCGAGCCCTCGGTTGATCGCGTAGACGCCGGCGACAGCGACGAGAAGACCGATGAGGAGCATGGGGATTCCGAGGGCCTTCTTCATGTGCCCATCGTCCCGAGCTGTGCCGGTCGTCACAATGGGCCGATCGGATCATTTCGAGCGTGGTCCCTGGGGCACGAACCGGACAACGGGGACGCTGCGTAGCCTTCCGGACGTGACGCAGGGATCCACCGAGGGCCGAGGTTGGGGGACGCCGCGCTCCCAGCACGGCGGGGTGGACGAGGTGCCCCTTCCGGGCGTGACCGGGCGGCTGTGGTTGGCGGGCAAGCACTTCGTGGGGCCCGATCCGGACGCTGCGCTCGCCGAGGTCGGCGCCGACGTCCTCGTGTGCCTCAACGAGGCCCCGGAGCTCGCGGACCGCTACCCGCACTACGTGCACTGGCTCGGCACCAACGCCGGTGGTCGCGCGGTGTGGCAACCCGTCCCGGACCTCCACGCACCACCGCTCGAGGAGGCGGTGGCGTTGCTCGACGACCTGGCCGCGATGGTGCGGGACGGCCGAGGCGTCCTCGTGCACTGCGGGGCGGGGATCGGGCGGGCCGGCACGATCGCGGCCGGGCTCCTGATGGTGCTGGGCACCCCGATGGCCGACGCGCTCGCCACCGTGGCCGGTCACCGGCCGATGGCCGGACCCGAAGCCGGCGTGCAGTCGGAGCTGCTGGAGGCGCTCGCCGGGCTCAGGCCGTGAGGGTTGCTACCCGACGGGCCAGCTCCTCGCGGAACCGGCCGGCCCGCTCGAGCTTGAGGTCCTCGTAGCCCCGCACCAGGTCGGGCAGGTCGGCCAGCTCGACGACGGCGAGCAGGTTGTCGGGCGTGAGGCGGGGGAGGACGGCCCGGAGGGCGTCGAGGTACTCCTCGGGCAGCTGCCGTTCGACGCGCCGCACCTTCGGCAGTCCGAAGGGATCCAAGCGCGTGCCGCGCAGGCGGCGGCCCTTGGCGAGCAACCGGAACCCCGGATCGGCCCAGGGCCCGAGGGTGATCTTTCGCTGCATGCCGAGCGACCGGAACACGGGCGGGTGCAGGCGGTACTGGATCACCCCGGCTCCACCGGCGATGCGCTCGGCCTCACGCCGACCGTCGTCGTCGAGCAGGAGTCGAGCCACCTCGTACTCGTCCTTGTACGCGAGGAGCTTGTGGAGCCCAGCGGCGACGGTGTGGGTGAGCGCCGTGCTGCCGGCGACGACGGCCCGCTCCCGCGCCGCGATCGGTTCCAGCCCGTCGAGGTAGCGATCGGCGAGCCGCCGGCTCTGGTAGCCGATGAGGTCGTCGGCGCACCGCACGAGGGTGGCCTCGAGCTCGGGGTCGCCCCCGGCGAGCTCGTGGATACGCGCCTGTTGGCCGGCGTCGAGCTGGCTGGGCGCCGGCTGGAGGTCGTCCGATCCGGTGTCGAGCGCTGCGTCGACGGCGGCCCGGTCGGCCAGGAGCAGCCGTCCCAACCGGAAGGCGTTGGTGTTCATCTCGACGGCGACGCCGTTGAGCGCGATGGCGGCCTCGAGCTGCTCCGGGTGCACGGGGATGGCGCCGGCCTGGAAGGCCATGCCGACGATGAGCAGGTTGGCGCCGGTGGCGTCGCCGAACGCCGCCGTGGTGACCTCGCCGGCGTCGACCCAGTGGCGGTGGCCGGCCCGGCTGACCGACGCCAGCACCTCGTCGAGCTCCTCGGGCGTGGGGTAGCTCAGCTCCGGGTGCAGGATCATGGCGCCAGTGGGGGTGGTCGTGGTGGAACCGATCACCACGGTGTGGTCGGGCGCGGCGGCCAGCAGGCCCTTCTCGGATGCCGCCACCAGCTGGTCGAAGGCGAGGAGCACGTCGGCTTCAGCGGTGCCCAGCCGGTTGGTCACCGAGTCGTGGTCCCGGGTCATGTGGACGTCGCTGACGACGGGCCCGGCCTTCTGCGACATGCCGATCTGGTCGAGGCCCCGCACCGAGAAGCCGTCGAGCATGGCGGCGGTGCCGAGCACCTGGGCCACGGTGACCACGCCGGTGCCGCCGATGCCGGCGATGCGGATGGCCACGTCGTCCGGGGGCACGATCGGGGTGGGGTCAGGGATCGGGCCGGCGAGCAGGTCGGTCAGGCTGCCCGTCGCCGCCGAGGGGCCGCGGCGGGCCCGCCGGCGCCGACCGAGCCGAGCCGTGGCCCGCTGCCACCGGGACGGCTCCGTCTCGATGGTGATGAACGACGGGCAGTCGCCTTCCAGGCAGGAGGCGTCGAGGTTGCAGGTGGCCTGGTCGATCTCGGTCTTGCGTCCGTAGGGGGTGTCGATCGGTTGGACCGACAGGCAGTTGCTCACCTGGCCGCAGTCGCCACAGCCCTCGCACACCCGGTGGTTGATGGCGATGCGCTGGGTGGGCGTCTGCACCCGACCTCGCTTGCGGTCCCGCCGGAGCTCCGCCGCGCACCGCTGGTCGTGGATGAGGACCGTGACGCCGGGGACCTTGGCGAGGTGCTCCTGCGCCTCGATGATCCGGTCCCGTGACCAGACCTGCACCGGCTTGTCGAAGCGGACGCCCCGGTAGCGGTTCAGGTCGTCGGTGGTGATGAGCACCTCCGCCACGCCTTGGGCGTGCAGCACCTGCACGACCCTCGGTACCGCGAGCTGGCCTTCCGGATCCTGACCGCCGGTCATGGCGACGGTGCCGTTGTAGAGCAGCTTGTAGGTGATGTTCACCCCCGCCGCGATCGCGGCGGTGACGGCCAGCTGCCCGCTGTGGAAGTAGGTGCCGTCGCCGAGGTTCTGGATGAGGTGGGGTTGCTCGACGAAGTCGGCCATGCCCACCCATTGCATGCCCTCGTTGCCCATCGGGGTCATGCCGACGATGTCGCCGACGCGCGTCGGGTCCATCAGGAGCGCCATGGTGTGGCAGCCGATGCCCGCGCCCACGGCGGCGCCGTCGGGCACCTCGGTGGACCGGTTGTGGGGGCACCCGGAGCAGTAGTACGGCGACCGGGCGACCGGCTGCACCTCGATGCGCGTGCGGGGCGGCGGCGGAGGCGGCGGCAGGCGGTGGCCGACCTTCCGCTCCAGGCGGGACCGCAGGGCCGGGAGGATGGCGTCGGCGTCGAGCGAGCCGTGCCCGCGCATCAGGAAGTCGCCCCGTTCGTCGATCTTGCCGACGACGGCGGGGCGATCGGGCACCGAGTAGAGGGCGTCCTTCAGCAGGAGCTCGATGGTCGGCTGCTTCTCCTCGACGACGAAGATCTCCTCGAGGTCGCGCGCGAAGGCCCGGGCCACCTCGGCGTTGAAGGGGAGCGGCATCTTCACGTTCACGAGTCGCACGCCGATCGAGGCGATGTCGGCGTCGTTGGGGAAGCCGAGCCGGGCGAACGCCGATCGGACCTCGCGGTAGGTGATGCCGGACGCCACGATCCCGATCCACGGGTTCGGGGGGTTGACGGTGATGTAGTTGAGGCGGTTGGCGCGGGTGTAGGCCTTGGCCAGCTCCACCCGCACCTCGATGATCTCCTCCTCGAGCTCAAGGGTGAGCGGGGTGAGGAGCCGCCCTTCCGGGAGCTGGTCGTGGCGGAGGCCGATGTCGGGGAGGATCGGCTGCACGCGATCGATGTCGAGCGGGACCGACGCGGTGCCGTCGGCCACGTCGGCCACGATCTTGAGCGCCACCCAGAGGCCGGAGTAGCGCGAGAGCGCCACCGCGTGCCGCCCGAGGTCGAGGGCCTCCCCGGGGTCGCCGGGGTACAGGATCGGCACGTGGAGGTCGCCGAACACGCCGGCCGAGGAGGACG
>JALYWQ010000284.1 GCA_030852625.1 Actinomycetota bacterium | reverse complement strand
GGTCCTCGCCGAGGTCGCCGCCGACGTCGACCGCACGGAGGTGCCGTCGTGAGCGAGCCCGTGCTGCGGGCCAGCGGCGTCACCGTCCGCTTCGGCGGCCTCACCGCCGTCGACGGCGTGTCCCTCGAGGTGCAACCCGGTGCCGTCACCTCGCTCATCGGGCCCAACGGAGCCGGCAAGACCACCCTCTTCAACGTGCTCACCGGGCTGCAGGTGGCGGCGGCGGGGCGGGTGGAGATCGCCGGAAAGGACATCACCGGCGCACCGACCCACGTCCGCTCCCGGCTCGGCATGGCCCGCACCTTCCAACGCCTGGAGGTGTTCGCCGGGATGACGGTGCGGGACAACCTCCAGGTCGCCGCCGAGGCCCTCCGGCCCGCCCGCACCTTCGCCGGTGTGCTCCGGCTCCGCCACCACGACGACCCCGCCGTGGTGGCCGAGGTGGACGACGTGCTCGAGTTGATCGGCATCCACCACCTCGGCGAGCGCGTGGCCGGGAGCCTCTCGACGGGCGACCTCCGGCTGGTGGAGCTCGGTCGGGCGCTGTGCACCAAGCCCACGGTGCTGCTGCTCGACGAACCCGGCAGCGGGCTCGACAGCCGTGAGACCCGGGCCTTCGAGTCGGTGCTGGTGCAGGTCGCCGCCACGGGCGTCGGCGTGCTGCTCATCGAGCACGACGTGCAGCTGGTGATGGACCTGTCGAGCCAGATCTACGTGCTGGACTTCGGGTCGTTGATCGCCTCGGGCACGCCGGCGGAGATCTCGGCCGACGCCCGGGTTCGCGAGGCCTACCTGGGCGAGGCGGTCACATGACGGGGCCGGTGCTCGTGCTCGACGATGTGCGAGCCCGCTACGGCCGGATCGAGGTCCTCCACGGCCTCTCGCTCGCCGTGCCGCGCGGCTCGGTCGTCGCCGTCCTCGGGCCCAACGGCGCCGGCAAGACCACCGCCCTCCGTACCATCGCCGGCGCGCTGCCGATCAGCGCCGGCGACATCCGGCTCGAGGGCCGCTCGATCGCCGGTCGACGACCGTCGGCGATCGCTCGTCGAGGGCTGGTGCTGGTGCCGGAGGGGCGGGGCGTGTTCCCGTCGCTCACCGTCGAGGAGAACCTCCGCGTCAGCCACCGATCGGCCCCTGCCGTCGTGGCCGGGGCGTGGGACGAGTGGTTCGACGACGTCGGCGGGATCTTCCCCCGCCTCGTCGAGCGGCGGGCGCAACGAGCGGGGTCCCTGTCGGGGGGCGAGCAGCAGATGCTGGCACTGGCCCGGGCCCTGGTCGGCCAGCCCAAGGTCGTGCTGCTCGACGAGCTGTCGATGGGCCTGGCGCCCCTCGTCGTCGACCAGCTCTTCGACCAGATCGCCGCGCTGCGGGCGGCGGGGCGCACGATCGTGCTCGTGGAGCAGTACCTCACCCACGCCCTTCGCCACGCCGACGAGTGCTTCGTGCTGGCCAAGGGCACGGCGGTGTGGCACGGCAGTCCCGACGAGCTCCGTCGGTCGGGCGTGGCGGCCGAGTTCCTGGGCGCCTGAGCCCAGCGATGGACCGGCGGGCCTACGTGCCCTGTTCGGCCGCGGGGGTGAAGAACTGCTTGGCGTCGTCGAGGCAGAACGGGAACGGGGTCGCCTCGATCCAGCCGCCGGCATCGTCGGACCACCGACTGATCCCGATGCAGTCGCGGATCGTGGACGTGGACAGGCCGTCGGGATCGTGGGCCCATGTGAGGGTGGGGGTCATCACGCCGTTCACGTCCCAGTCCCTCTTCGACCGCAGGAACGCGACGAAGCCCTCCCGGGTGGGGGCGGGGCCCATGCCGACCAAGGCCTGGCGGAGGATCTCGCCGATCTCCCAGGTCTCGAGCCCCCACTGGTGGTGGGGCTTGCCCCGCTGGTACCGGTCCATGGCGTCGTTGTAGGCCTTGACGTACGGCACCCGCTCGTCGGTGTACACCCGCGAGTCGGTCGGGATGTAGGCCACCGGCCGGCAGGCGTCGTTGAGCTGGTCGGCGGCGGCGTCGCCCAACCCGACCACGGTGGAGATCTTGGCCTTCACCGTGAAGCCACGACGGGCCATGGCGTCGCACAACCGGCGGTTGGCGCCGGGGTCCATCGAGTCGTAGACGAGCTCGGTGCCGTTGCGCTGCATGTCCGCCACCGGCGCGTCGAAGGCCGGGGCCGCGAAGCTCACGACGTAGCGGGTGACCTGGAAGCCCTCCACCTCGAGGCCCTTGGCGATGAAGGCGCCGGCCTGGTTCGACTCGGCGATGTCGTAGCTGAAGACGGCGGCCTTGGTGGCACCGAGGTTCTGCTTGAACCAGCGGAACTGCGTGGAATAGGTCACGAGCTCGCCGTTGCGCCCCACCACCCGGTTGTCGCGCGCGAACGGCGTGCCGTAGATGGTGAAGAAGTTGTCGAACCGGTAGAACGCGTTGTTGATCGGGAAGCCGAGCACGGGGACGCCCTGCTCGTTGAGGTAGGTGGCCGCCCCGCCGAGGGCCCGGCTGTTGGTGGCGACGAGGGCGAACACCTTGTCCTGCTCGACCAGCCGGCGGGCGCACTCGAGCGTGCGGGCCCGGTCCTCCCGGTCGTCGCACGTGGAGAGCTGCACGGTGCGCCCGGAGATGCCGCCCTGGGCGTTGATCCACTCCACCCAGGCCCGCAGGCCGGTGGCCGCCGGCGCGAACGTGTCGCCCAGCACGCCGTTCTCGGCCACGATCGTGCCGATGCGGATGGTGGTGGCGGTGACGCCCACGTCCGAGGCCTGGTTCGGTCCGCTGGGCGCGCCGGTGCTGCCG
>JALYWQ010000217.1 GCA_030852625.1 Actinomycetota bacterium | reverse complement strand
AGCCAGTACGGCGGCGTGCTCACGCGCGGTCGGCGGTCTTGGCGGGGAAGGAGCCGTAGCGGCCGCCCCAGAGGGCCATGAGGCCGAGGCCGAAGATCGGGGCCAGCACCCCGAAGGCCAGCTCGGTGTCGGGGCGGACCAGCGCCGCCGCCACCCCCACCACCACCTGCACGCCGAGGGCCACGAGGAACCGGCGCCGCACGGTGGGCGGTGCCGTGCCCTCGGCCAGGAAGAACAGGCCGGCCATCGAGATCACGAGCGTGCGGCTGCGGCTCACGCCGAGGGCGTAGCCCCACAGCAGGGCGCCGGCGCCGACGAGGAACAGCAGCCCGGCCAGCGCGGCGTGCACGAGCTTGAAGGTGTCGGGCAGCACGGCGCCGGCGATCCCGGTGCCGATGATGGCGCCGGTGCCCGCGAAGTCGAGGTTGAGGAGCCCGTCACCGGCGTGGGCGTCGTCGTAGGGCTCAGCTGCCACGGGCGTCACTTTCCCACGCCGCCAGCGCCGCTCCCAGACGAGCGGCGAGCACGTCGTAGGCGAAGCCCTCCACGGCCCGTCGCCGGCCGGCCTCCCCCATCGCCCGGGCCCGCGTGGGGTCGGTGAGGAGCCGGTCGAGGGCAGCGGCCACGGCGTCGGGGTCGCCGGGCTCGTCGACCACGAACCCCGTCTCGCCGTCGGCCACGGCCTCGGCCGCTCCCCCGCTGTCGCCGGCCACCTGCGGCACCCCTGCTGCGGCGGCCTCGAGGAACACGATGCCGAAGCCTTCCTGCTCGAGGCCCGCCCAGCGGTTGCGGCACAGCATGGCAAAGGCGTCGCCGCACCCGTAGAGGGCGGGCAGGTCCTCGTGGGGCACCCGACCGAGCAGCCGCACCGGTGCGCCCGTGGACTCGATGCGCCGTTCGAGCCGGCCCCGGTCGCGACCGTCGCCGCCGACGGCCACGCACAGGCCCGGGTGCTCCGGGGCCAGCCGGGCGGCGGCCTCGATCAGCACGTCCATCCCCTTGCGGGGGACGAGCCGGCTGACGCTCACGACGAGCGGCCCGTCGACGGGGAGCCCGAAGTGCCCACGGGCGGCCCGGCGGGCGGCGTCGTCGAGGGGGACGAACCGGTCGACGTCGACACCCGGGGGCACGAGCACGTGGGGCAGGTCGCGACGGGCGGCCCGGCTGGCCTCGGCCAACGGGTAGCCACCGGCGCTCACGACCAGCCCGGCGCCCCGCAGCACCCGACCGAGCACCAACGATGACACCGGCAGCCGACCGGGCACGGTGACCTCGGCGCCGTGCACGACGATGCCGTAGGGCCGGGCCAGGCGAGGCCCGAGCAGGCCCACCGGCAGGGCGGGGTCGAGGAGCACGGTGTCGGCGCCCACCTCGTCGGCCAGGGCGTCGATGCGCCGGGCGAGCATCGGCGTGGGGAGCAGCACCGACTCCTTGGTCCGCACCACCCGGAACGCCTGCTGCGCATCCCACTCGGCGGCGTCGGGGTGGGGGGTGGTGAGGACGGTGAAGGTGGACGGGTCGAGCCGCCGCCACAGCTCCCAGAGCATCGACTGGATCCCGCCGATCTTCGGCGGGAAGTCGTTGGTGACGAAGAGGTGGGTCACCGGGCGACCACGTCGGCGGCGAGCTCGGTGGCCACGGTGGGATCTGCGTCACCGCGCACGGCCTCGAGCAGGTCGGGTCGCCCCAGCCGGCGGGCGGCCCACACCGCGTGGCTCCGCAGCAGCGGATCGGGGTGGGCCAGGTGGTGTCGGACGGCCTCGACCACCTCGGGGTCGCGCGGGTCGCCCACGTTGCCGAGCACCACGAGCGCGTTGCGGCGGACGTAGCGGACGTCGCGCTTCGGGATGTACCAGCGACCGGCCATGGCCAGCACCACGTCGTCGTCGGCATCCAGCAACCCGAGCAGCGGCGCCCACGCCCGCTCGTGGCCGGTGAGCTCGTGCACCGGGGTGCGCCGGTTGGGCGGGCACACCTCCTGGCAGTCGTCGCAGCCGTAGATGCGGTCGCCCAACGCCACCCTGAACTCGAGCGGGAACGGCCCCTCGGCCTGGAGGAGCCACGACAGGCACCGCCGGGCGTCGACCACCCCGGGGGCGGTGATGGCGCCGGTGGGGCAGCCGTCGAAGCACCGGGTGCACGACCCGCAGCGGTCCTCGGCCGGGCCGCTCGACGGCGTCAGCGGCGCGTCGGTGATGACGGATCCGAGCACGAACCAGCTCCCCGCCCCGGGCACGAGGAGGTTGGCGTTCTTCCCCCACCAGCCGATGCCGGCCCGGTGGGCGGCGGCCCGGTCGACGAGGGCGTTGTCGTCCACCACCACGCGCGCCTGCCAGCCGGCGTCGCGCAGCATGGTGGCCACCACGCCCAGCCCCGTGGCCAGGGCCGCGTAGTGGTCGGACCACGCGTAGCGGGCGATCCGGCCGGACGGTTCGACGGGCGCGGCGGGCTCCTCGGTGAAGTAGCTCCGGGCCCCGACGACCAGTGACCGGGCCCCGTCGACCGCCCGACCCGGATCGGTGGAGCGGGCCGGGTTGCGGTAGGTGAAGTTCATGCCGCCGTGCAGGCCCTCGGCCTTGCGGCGCTCGAGGGTGGCGCGGACCTCCACGAACGGCTCGGCGACGGCCACCTCGAGGGCGTCGAGCCCGGAGGCCAGCGCGCTGGCGCGCAAGTCCTCGACCGCGGGCACCTCGTGCATGACGTCCATGGTCGCCGCCGCCGGCGGGCGCCGGCGAACCCGTCCGGTCAGTCGGCCCGCAGCTGCCGGCGTCGGCGCCGGCCCATGAAGCGAGCCGGACGATCCTCCGGGGTCCCCGGGCGGGGGGTCTCGGCGGTGACGTCGTCGCCCGAGGCCGGTTCGGCCAGACCGGCCCGGAAGAGCGCCCGTTGGGCCTCGGGACCGTAGGAGTCGGTGGCCCCGCCGAGCTTGGCCGGGTCGACCCGGGCCGCGGGGCTGGGCGGCGGTTCGGCGTCCCGGAGCGGGCTGTTGGCCCGCAACGGTGACCCGGACTTCCGGGCCGGCGCCTTGGTGGCCTTGGCCGCCGTCTTCGTGGTCTTGGCGGCCGCCTTGGCCGGCGGCGGACCGGCCTTCACCGGTTTGCCC
>JALYWQ010000213.1 GCA_030852625.1 Actinomycetota bacterium | reverse complement strand
TCCTCGGCCAGACCGAGCGCGAACTGCGTGAGGCCGAGGGGCTCGGCGACCCGGCGGCGCACCGCCACGGTGTGGTCCTCGCCGGTGACGGCATAGATGATCTCGGCGAGCACCCAATGGGCGCTGGTGGGGTGGTACTCGAACTTCGTGCCGGGCTCCCAGTTGCAGCGCCACCCGGCCATGGTCTGGGCCCGGGACTCGTGGGTCTCCCATCGCCCGGGGCCGAGCGGGGCGTGCGGGAAGCCGGAGGTGTGGAGCATCACCTGCTCGACGGTGATGTCCTCCTTGCCGTTGTCACCGAAGGAGGGGAGGTAGTCGAGCACCCGACGGCTGGGTTCCACGAGGCCCTCACCGATCAGCTGCCACACCACGGACGCCACGAAGGGCTTGGTGGCGGAGAAGATCGTGAACCGGGTGTCACGATCGGCCTCGCCGAAGGCCTCGTTGACCACGACCTTCCCGTCGAGCCCGAGGGCGAGCTGGCAGGCCGGGAGCAGCCCGGCGTCCACCTCCCGTCGGGCTCGGTCCAGCAGGGCGTCGACGGCGGCGTGATCGAGGGAGGCCATGCCCCGACGCTAGGAGGATCTGCCCTGTCGTGCAGGGTCGCCGGAGGATCGGACGGCCGGCCGTAGAGTTGCAGGATGGCCCGCATCGAGCTTGCTGCCGCACCGCCCCTGCCACTCGGCGAGCGGGTCGAGCTCCCCGGCCGCGGCCGCACGTTCTACCGCCACCTCCCACACGACGGCGACAACCCCACCGTCGTGCTGCTCCACGGCTGGATCGCCAGCGGGGGCCTCAACTGGTTCACCACCTTCGGTCCGTTGTCGGAGCGCTACCCGATCGTGGCCCCCGACCTCCGGGGCCATGGGCGCGGCATCCGGTCACGGCGGCGCTTCCGGCTGGCCGACTGCGCTGACGACGTCGCCGCCCTCATCGACCACCTGGGCACCGGCCCGGTGATCGCCGTGGGCTACTCGATGGGTGGGCCGGTCGCCCAGCTGCTCTGGCAACGCCACCGCGACAAGGTCGCCGGCCTGGTGCTGGCCGCCACTGCCTACCGGTTCGTCAACGGCGCGCGGGAGCGGTTCATCTTCAGCTCCGCCATGGCCACCGCGGTGGGCACCACCCGTACCGGCGCCCTCCACACCCCGGCTCCGGTGGCGTCGGTCCGTCGGTGGGTGCCCCGCGCTCAGGCCGAGCGGCCCACCGACCTGCGAGCGTGGGCGGCCGGCGAGATGCGCCGGCACGACGCCATCAAGGTGATGGAGGCCGGGCAGGCCATCGGCAGCTACAACGCCCGTCGGTGGATCGCCGACATCGACGTGCCCACCACGGTCCTCGTCACCGACCGTGACCGTGCCATCCAGCCTGCCGAGCAGCTCAAGCTGGCCCAAGCCATCCCGGGCGCCGTCGTGCAGCACCTCGACGACGGCCACGTGGCGTGCGCGAAAGCGTCGTTCGGGCCCGCCGTGGTGCGAGCGGTCGACTCGGTGGCGGCCCGGCTCCCGTTGGCGAGCCAGAGCATCGCCTGAGCCGAGCGGCTCCTAGTTCAGCGAGCGCCGGCCGTTGGTTCGGGCGGCCGGGTTGGTCGCCGCCACCTCGTCCTGCAGGCGCTCGAGGGCCGCGATGATGGCCGTCGACTGCGCCCGCTGCTCCTTCACCAGCTCCGTGAGCCAGTGGGCGAAGTACATGAAGCACCCGATGAACACGAGGGCCAGGCCGAGCAGGCCACCGGAGATGAGGTAGGGCACCTGCTCGAACAGGTAGGGGGTGTGCGAGGCCCCGTACCAGCCGATGATCACGCCCACCACGCCGAGCGGCGCCAGGATCCCGCCGAGCACGAGGAGGATGCGCTCGCTCAGGTGGGAGCGCACGTTCCCCACCCGGAGGCGGCCGAGGCCCTCGGTGAAGCGCCGGTGGCGCTCCTCGTCGTCGAGGCTCGGCTCGACGTCCTCGACGATTCCCAGATCGAGGTCGTCGACCGACAGGGGGCGGGTTCGCTTGGTCGTCACGTGGGCCTCGGTGGGGCCGGGGGCTGATCGAGCCCGGACGGACAGGAGGTTGCGGTTGCCAGGAGGACGTTGTCGGCCAGCCTTGTCGATGCCACGCCGAAGAGGGGGGACAGGAGCAGCACGAGCAGGAGGAGCCCGGCGGTGGCGGCCGTGGAGATGGCGGTGGACTCGGTGCCCCCGAGGTCAGGGGAGGCGCTCGGGAGATCGGGCGTCGGCGTGCCGAAGTCGATGGAGTCACCGAGCGGTGGGAGGCCGCCCTCGAACGAGCCACCGCCGAGATCCGTGCCACCGCCGAGGTCGTCGACGTCGAACGGCGAGGAGGCCAGGGCGGTGACGGTGGCGTTGCCGAGGGTGAGGCCGGCGACGTGGTTGTTGGTGAGGAAGTCGAGCGGGTTCGGGAGCACGGCCAGGCTGGGACGCAGCTCGGCCGGGATGCTCTGGATGAGGTCGGCCAGCGCGGCCTGCTCCTCGCCGGCATAGCGGAAGTCGATGGTGAGGCCGGAGGAGGTCCGCCCCGCGGCACCGACCTCGGTGGGGAGGTCGGCCTCGCCGAGGAGCCGGATCGTGATGCCCGCGGCCTCCAACACCCCGTTGAGCGAGGGGACGGCTTCTTGGAGGACGGACTGGAGGAGCTGCGCCACTGGCGCCGTCAGCTGCTGGAGGGGCTCGAGCAGCGGATCGAGCAGTCCGCCGAGCGGCGCGGCCGGGCCGACGGGCGGTGGCGCCTGGACCAGGGTGAGGCCGTCCTGGGTGAGCTCGGCGGCCAGGCCGAGGAACTTCACGCCCGTCGCCGTGGTGCCGCCGTCGGCAGCACCGGCGGTGCCGTCGTGGGCGGCGATGAGGTCGGTGACGAGTGCGTCGATCGTGATCAACCCACCGAGCAGGTCCACGTTGGCCAGCTCCACGCGGGCCCGGCTGACGGCCTTCCCGTCCTCGATCGTGGTTCGTGACCCGGACCGAACGGAACCGACCTTCACGATCGGCGTGGCATCGATCGCCGGGAAGACGGCGGCCGACTCCACGCCGAGATCGCCGGTGAGCACCCGCTGCTCGCCGCCGGCCTGGTTGGAGAACACCTCGGTGGGACCGGAGGGGAAGAAGGCCTCGGCCTTGATGGGGTACTCGGGGATGAAGTTCTCGGTGCCGGGCGGCGCTCCGGCCTGGGCGATCAGCGACGACAGGTTGGCGACCACCCCGCCCGGATAGGCCAGCGACGCCAGGCCGTAGCCGGCCGGTCCGGATCCGAACCGGGCGAGCGTCTCGGGGAGCGTGAGGTCGAGCACGGGTGCCCCGCCGGGCAGGAGACCCTCGATCAGGTACTTGGCCTGCACCCCGGTGCCGCGCGCCTCGAGCTGGTAGGAGCCGAAGAGGGTGTCGCCGGTCGGCGTGGCCTCCTGGGCCCGGGCCGGGATGCCGGCCACCCCGCCGAGGGCGGCCGCCACGACGACGAGGAGCACCAGCGGGCGGCGCACGCGGCCGCGGCGGTCAGGCCGGGACATCGGCCACCTCGCGAGACGTGACCGTAGGCGCCGCGATGGCCCTGCGTTCGGGGCGGGCCTTGGCCTTGGCCTGGTAACCGAAGATCAGGCCGGCGATCCCGTTCGGTTGGCGGCCGAGGGCCACGGCGGCCACGGCGATCACGGCGAAGACGAGACCGGCCAGCTCGGGACGCTCCGACTGCACCAGCGGGAGGGCCGCGAACAGGCTCCCGCCGATGAGGGCGCCGGTGACGGTGGTGATGCCGCCGACGTAGGCGTAGAGGAAGAGCAGGACGCCGTAGAGCGGTTCGAAGTCGAGCTGGCTGGCCGTGTAGCCGAGGCCGCCGTAGAGGGCGCCTGCGAGGCCGGCGATGGCCGACGCGATGGCGAACACCGCGAGCTTGGTGCGGCGCACGTCGAGGCCCAGGGTGGCGCAGGCCGCCTGGCTGTCGCGCATGGCGGCCAGCCGTCGTCCGAAGGCGCCCCGCCGGAGTGCGAGCACGATGATGGCCACGAGCGTGAACACCACCCCGCACAGGACGCCGAAGGCCCGGTTGCTGTCGAACTCGAGCCCGAACAGCTCGAGGCGCCCGATGAGCACGCCGCCGGAGCCGTACATCCGCGTGTCCTGGAACACCACGTCCCGGAACACCTGCGCCGACGCGAACGTCACGAGCGCGAGGTAGATGCCCTGGAGGCGGATGGTCGGCAGGGCCATCACCACGCCGACCGGCACCGCGATGAGGGCGGCTGCGCCCATGCCGAGGATGCTGTCGCCGCCCGCGGTCTTGCCCATGGCGAACGCGCCGAGCCCGAAGAAGACGTACTGGGCGAGGGAGATCTGCCCGGAGTACCCCGTGAGCAGCACCACCGAGAGGATGAGGGTGGCGTAGATGAGGGCCCGGTCGACGTCGAGGACGTAGTCACCCGCCACGCCGGTGACGAGTACCACCACGGGGATGAACAGCGCGCCCCGGAGGAGCGACTGGCCGAGCGTGGGGACCCGGGGGACGTCGCGGCCGACCAGGCGTCCGACGGTGAGCTTGGCGTCCGGCAGGCCGAGCAGCACCAGGAAGAGGAAGATCCCGGGGATGCCGGTGGCGAGGTGGTTCCACAGCTCGCTGTTGGGGAATCCGTTCACGGCGTAGGCCTGCACCAGGCCGAGGGTGATGGCGCCGAGGAACGTGAGGGGCAGGCTGCGGAGCCGGCCGAACACCGCCGCGCCGTAGGCCGCGAGCACGAAGAACGTGAGGTTGATGGGGTCGAGCACGCCCACGATGGGGGAGTAGAGGATCCCGCCCAAGGCCGCCAGCATCGTGCCGAGCACCCAACTGGTGCGGGCGATCCGCACGGGCGGGGCGCCGGTGAGGGCGGCCAGGTCGGCGTTGTCGACGACGGCCCGCATGGCGATGCCCATGCGGGTGAAGCGCAGCAGGTAGCGCAGCCCGACCGCGACGGCCACCGCGACCAGCAGGTAGGAGATGTCGTCCCAGGGGATGCGGGCACCGGCGATGGTGACGACGTGCTCGTCGAACATCCGGCTCGCGGCGAACTGCTCGCCGTTGCGCTGGAAGGCGTACTGCATCACGCCGATGAGCAGGATCGTGAGCGCGATGGTGACGGTGAGCGCGGTGCCGGGCGCGGCGCCCCGGAAGCTGCGCATCACCAGCTCGAGGACGAGGCCGAGCAGCGGCGCGAGCACCCCGAGCACGAGCACCAGAGCGACGGGCTTCGGGACGTCGACCTCGGTGATGAGGCGGTGGTAGGCGAAGGCGGCCACCATCCCGACGCCGCCGTGGGCGAAGTTGAAGATGCCGGTGGTGGTGTAGGTGAGGACGAGGCCGCTGGCGGCGATGGCGAAGACGCAACCGGCCGCCACGCCGATGAGGGTGGCCTGGAGGAAGCCGCTCCCGCCGCCCGAGCCGTCGTAGGCGCGGACGACGAGGACGATCACGAGTGCGCTGCCGACGATCACCCCGCCGGCCATGCGTCGATCGCCGCGGAGGCGGTCCACGATCGAGGTCACGGGCAGGCGAAGCCCTCACCGGCGGGATGGATCTTCTGCCACTTGCCGCCCTTCACCTGCATCACGTTGAAGCAGGCCGACGGCTCCTTCCCGGCCGGGTTGATGGGAGCCACCATGTCGGAGCTGTAGTTCGTGAAGGTGCGGAGCACCGAGAGGAGCTTCTCCCGGTTGGGATCGGCGCCGGTCTGGCGGAGGGCCTTCACGAACATCTCGGCCGACGCCCACCCGACGAGGGAGAAGAAGTCGACGTCGGCGCCGGGGTTGGTGCGGCCGTACCAGGAGTTGAAGGCCTGGACACCGGGGTTCCCGGTCTGCTCGGGCGTGGCGAAGATGAGGGCGGAGATGGTGTTCTCCGCTGCACTACCGGCGAGCTGCACGTACTTCTTGCCGTAGACCTGCGCGCCGTAGAAGGGCGCCTTGGGGAAGTAGCCGACCGACTGGAACGCCTTGGCCAGGTTGGCGATGGCGTTGAGCTCGGCGATCGTGATGACGAGGTCGATGTTCTTCTGCTTGATGTCCTGGGCCTGGGACCGGAAGTTGGTGGCCGTGACCGCGACGGCGTAGGTGGCGACGACCGGGATGCCCGCGGCGGCGAAGTCCCGCTCGTACTTCGGGCGCTGGTTCGCGGCCACGGCGGCGTCCTGGTAGAAGATCGCCGCCGACTGCACGCCCAGGGTCTCCTTCATGTACTGGAAGATCCGGGTGTTGCCGGCCCCGGTGTTGGGGCCGGGGTTGATGGGGTTGGGGGAGAAGTTGTTCTTGGCACCGGCCCGCACCGGGGTGGTGGCCAGCGAGACGTCGGGCACGCCGAGGGAGTCGATGACCGGAGCGGCACCGTCGTCCACCACGCTCACGCCGCCCACGAGGCCGAGCACGGAGCCGGCCAGCTTCTCGGTCTCCGCTCGGTTGGTGGCGGCCTGGAACCGGTCGTCGGCCTGCACGAGGGTGAGCTTCCGGCCGCACACGCCACCCTGGTTGTTGACCATGTTGAAGTACGCCTTCACCCCGTTGACGCCGGTCTGGCCGAAGCCCGGCACGAGCCCGGTGAGCTGGCTCACGTTGCCGATCTTGATCTCGGTGGGGGAGACGCCCACCGAGGTGGCCGAGCCCGGTGTGCACGAATCGCCGCCGCCGCCGCCCGTGG
>JALYWQ010000161.1 GCA_030852625.1 Actinomycetota bacterium | reverse complement strand
TAGGCCGCGGCCACGTCGTGGGCCCGCTGGGCGGCGCCGAGCCACCGCATGCAGTGGGTGAGCCGGGCTGGGGCCAGGCGCACCTGGGCGTAGCGGAACCCGGCACCGAGCTCGCCGAGCACCTCCGACTCGGCCACCTCCACGTCGTCGAACCGCACGACCCCGTGCCCGCCGACGAAGGACGAGTCGATGGTGTCGAGGTCTCGTTCGATCACGAGGCCCGGCCGATCCGCCGGCACGAGGAACATGGTGGCCTCGCCGGTGTCGGAGTCGCGGGCCATCACGATGAACACCGCCGCGCCACGCGCGCCGGTGATGAGCCACTTCCGCCCGCTGATGCGGAAGCCCGAGCCGTCTCGGGTGGCGGTGGTGGCGAGCATCGACGGGTCGGAGCCAGCCCCCGGCGCCGGCTCGGTCATGGCGAACGCCGTGCGGATCTCACCGCTCGCCAGCGGCGCCAGCCACCGAGCCTGCTGCTCGGGCGTGCCGACGTGGGCGAGGAGGTGGGCGTTGCCCTCGTCGGGGGCTGCGATGTGCATGGCCACGGGACCGAGCATCGAGTAGCCGGCGGCCTCGAACACCACCGCCCGGCCCCGATGGGTGAGGTCGTGCCCGCCCAGCTCCACCGACACGTGAGGCGACAACAGCCCCTCGGCCCGCGCCAGGTCGTTCAGCTCCCGCCGGAGCTCGTCGGTGGGACCGTGCTCGGTCCAGCGCGCGTCGGCCTCGAACGGGATCACCTGTTCGCGGACGAAGGCCCGGGTGCGCTCGGCCAGCTCAACATCCGCAGCGTCAGGGCTGAAGTCGATCATCGACCTGTTCTAGGCGCTCGGGTCGGGCGAGCCGAAGCCCGGGCGGCGCGAGCCCTCAGCGATCGAACGGGTCGTGCACCGGTGTCGGCTTGCCGAGGTCCAGCGCTTCCATCAGCTCGGCCAGGGCGTCCTTGATCCCGTCGGCGATGCCCCACGGGTCCTCGAGGAGGTCGGGGTCCGAGGTCAGCCCGAAGTCGACCCGGTCGATGTAGCTGAAGAGGGTGACGTTGAGCCCCGCGAAGGCGAGCAGCACGCTGGCGGCGTAGATCCCCGACACCCTCGCCCCGCACGCGTAGATGGGGAACGGGGGGCCAGGCACGTTGGACACCACGACGTTGGCCACGCGAGGCACCCGGTCGGTGATGTTGGAGGCCCACGCGGCACGCGAGGCCAGCCCGAGCAGCAGCGGCGGGGCCACCTCGCCGACCGACTGGATCTTGCGGGCCCGGATGGCCTGGGTGAGCTCCTTGGCCGACTGCGTGCTGGCGTAGATGGCCTTGAGCCGCTCGACGGGGTCGTCGACGTCGGTGGCCAGGCTGGCTGACATCGTCGCGACCTTGTTGGTCTGGTCGGTGTCGTCGGCCACGCGGGTGGACACCGGCACCTGGGCCGCGAGCGACCCCTGCAGGGGGCCGTCGCCGTGCGCTGCCATGTGGGAGCGGAGGGCGCCGGACACCAGCGCCAGGACCACGTCGTTCACCTTCACGCCCACCGCGTCCTTCACGGCTCGCACGTCGTCGATGTGCACCGAGGCGAACGAGCTCTGGCGGTGGGGCCCGACGATGCCGTTGAAGCAGGGCCCGGCCACGCCCAGGGCCATCGGGTTCTGGTTGCGCTGCTGGAGGATGGTGAGCCCTCGTCCCGTCGACCGCATCAGGTACTCGGCCACCTTGCGCGGGGTCTGCACGGTCGGCAGCAGCGCGCGCGCCACCAGCTCGAGGTCGGAGGGGACGCGCAGACCGGCCTCCTCGGTCGACTCCGGGACCTCGATCGGGCCGGGATCGGGCTCCAGGTCGAACAGCTGCTCGGCCAGGCCCGCACCGGAGGCGCCGTCCATGAGGCAGTGGTGGAACTTGGTGATGAGGGCCACCTGGCCGCCGGCGACGCCGTCGACGTACCACATCTCCCAGAGCGGCCGCCGGCGATCGAGCTGGTAGCCCATGAGCATCCCGAGCAGGTCACCGACCTCCCGGCGACCGCCCGGCGGCGGCACCGCGATGCGCCGGAGGTGCTTGTCGATGTCGAAGTCCTTGTCCTCGATCCACACGGCGCGGTCGAGGCGCATCGGCACCTCCTTGAGCTTCCAGCGGAACTTCGGAACGCGCGGGAGTCGTTCCAGGAGCGTGCGCCGCACCTCGGCGAAGCTGAAGCGTTCGGACTCAGCAGGGTCGACCACGGTGAGGCCGCCGATGTGCTGGTGCCACGCCGGGGTCTCGGTCGAAAGGAACAGCGCGTCCGTGCCGGAGAGCCGCTTCATGCCCACCTCCAGGATCTCGTGAGGCCGGGAGTGTAGGCCGGGCGTGGCAGCATCGGCCGGGTGAGCACCAAGGCCAGCCCGAAGACCACGACGAAGCCCGCGGGGGCCCACCCCGCCGACACCCACGACCTCATCCGGGTGCATGGCGCCCGGGTCAACAACCTGAAGGACGTGAGCGTCGAGCTGCCCAAACGGCGGCTCACCGTGTTCACCGGCGTCTCGGGGTCGGGCAAGAGCTCGCTGGTGTTCGGCACCATCGCCGCCGAGTCGCAGCGGATGATCAACGAGACCTACAGCTCGTTCATCCAGGGCTTCATGCCCTCGATGGCCCGGCCCGACGTCGACGTGCTCGACGGGCTCACCACCGCGATCCTCGTCGACCAGCAGCGCATGGGCGCCGACCCGCGATCCACCGTGGGCACCGCCACCGACGCCAACGCCATGCTCCGAATCCTGTTCAGCCGCCTGGCCAAGCCCTACCTCGGGTCGCCGCAGGCCTACTCGTTCAACGTGCCGTCCGTCAGCGGCGGGGGTGCCGTCACGTTCGAGAAGGGCGGCAAGAAGGTGCGGGAGAAGCGCACCTTCAGCATCACCGGCGGCATGTGCCCCCGATGCGAAGGGCGGGGGTCGGTCAACGACTTCGACCTCACGCAGCTCTACGACGCCGAGAAGTCGCTCAACGAGGGCGCCCTCACGGTGCCCGGCTACAGCATGGATGGTTGGTACGGCCGCATCTACCGAGGCTGCGGCTGGTTCGACCCCGACAAGCCGATCAAGAAGTTCACCAAGAAGGAGCTCGACGACCTCCTCTACAAGGAGGCCACCAAGATCAAGGTCGACGGGATCAACCTCACCTACCTCGGCCTGATCCCCCAGATCCAGAAGTCGTACCTGTCGAAGGACCGCGAGGCGATGCAGCCCCACATCGGCGCCTTCGTCGATCGGGTCATCACCTTCACCACCTGCCCCGACTGCGACGGCACCCGGCTCGCCGAGGCCACCCGGGCCTCCAAGATCGGCAAGCTCCACATCGGCGACGTGTGCGCCATGCAGATCACCGACCTCGCCGAGTGGGTGGCGGCGCTGAAGGAGCCGTCGGTCGCGCCGCTGCTCGAGAACCTCCGCCACACCCTCGACTCCTTCGTGGAGATCGGGCTCGGCTACCTCTCCCTGGATCGACCGGCCGGCACGCTGTCGGGTGGCGAGTCGCAGCGGGTGAAGATGATCCGTCACCTCGGCTCGGCCCTCACCGACGTCACCTACGTGTTCGACGAGCCGACCATCGGCCTCCACCCCCACGACATCCAGCGCATGAACGAGTTGCTCCTGCGGCTCCGGGACAAGGGCAACACCGTGCTCGTCGTGGAGCACAAGCCCGAGGCCATCGCCATCGCCGACCACGTCGTCGACCTCGGACCGGGCGCCGGCTCGGGCGGCGGCACGATCTGCTTCGAGGGCGACCTGGCCGGCCTGCGCAAGAGCGGCACGGTCACCGGCCGCCACCTCGACGACCGGGCCTCGCTGAAGCCTGAGGTGCGCACGCCCACCGGCTCGCTCGAGATCCGCGGCGCCGACCGGCACAACCTGCGGAAGGTCGACGTCGACATCCCGCTCGGCGTGCTCGTCGTGGTCACCGGCGTGGCCGGCTCGGGCAAGAGCACCTTGATCCACGGCTCGGTGTCACCGCAGGACGGGGTGATCGCGGTCGACCAGGCACCGATCAAGGGCTCCCGGCGCAGCAACCCCGCCACCTACACCGGGCTCCTCGAGCCCATCCGCAAGGCCTTCGCCAAGGCCAACGGTGTGAAGCCGGCCCTCTTCAGCGCCAACTCCGAAGGGGCCTGCCCCAACTGCAACGGCGCCGGCGTGATCTACACCGACCTCGGGCCCATGGCCACCGTGGCCAACCCGTGCGACGTGTGCGAAGGCCGGCGCTTCGACGACGCCGTGCTCGACTACCACCTCGGCGGCAAGGACATCAGCGAGGTCCTCGCGATGTCGGTCACCGACGCCGAGGTGTTCTTCAGCGACGGCGAGAGCGCCGTCCCCGCGGCCCACAAGATCCTCGTCCACCTTGCCGACGTCGGGCTCGGCTACCTCACACTCGGCCAGCCGCTCACCACGTTGTCGGGCGGCGAGCGGCAGCGGCTCAAGCTGGCCACCCACATGTCCGACCCCGGCGGCACCTACGTGCTCGACGAGCCCACCAGCGGCCTGCACCTCGCCGACGTGGAGCAGTTGCTCGGCCTCCTCGACCGCCTCGTCGACGCCGGCAAGTCGGTGATCGTGATCGAGCACCACCAGGCCGTGATGGCCCACGCCGACTGGATCATCGACCTCGGGCCCGGCGCCGGCCACGACGGCGGCACCATCGTGTTCGAAGGCACCCCGGCCGACCTCGTCGCCAAGCCCAAGACGCTCACGGGAAAGCACCTCAAGGAGTACATCGCGGGCTGAACCGGTCGATGCCGGAACCAGCGAGGATTGGGCGGGTCGACCGCGGGGGAAGAGAGGGGCCAGTCCCAATCGACCGCGGAGGTCACCATGGAGTTCCTGCTGTTCCTGCTCGTCGTCTTCCTCATCTTCCTGGTTGCCGGCTGGGGCTGGCGCCGGGGCCGCAGCGGCGTCTGATCCGTCGCGGTGACCATCTGAGCTCGTCAGCCTGAGCTCGTCAGCCGACCGTGGTCGGAGAACTAGGTTCTCCGGCCACGGTCGGTGTCGCGAACAGGAGGCGAAGCATGGGAGAGCTCGACGGCAAGGTCGCGCTCATCACGGGGGCGGGCTCGGGCATGGGACGGGCGTCGGTCGAGGTGTTCGTGCGCGAGGGCGCCCGGGTGCTGGCCGTTGACATCACCGGTGCGCAGGACGAGACGGCGGCCGACGTGGGCGACGCGGTCGTCCCCTTCCAGTGCGACGTGAGCGACGAGGCCCAGGTGGAAGCGGCCTTCGCCGCCGCCGTCGAGGCCTTCGGGCGGGTCGACATCGTGTGCAACGTGGCCGGCATCGCCGACGGCATGCCGCTGGCCGACATCACGATGGAGCACTACGACCGCATCATGGACGTGAACCTCCGTGGGGTGGTGCTCGGCACCAAGCACGCCTTGCGGACGATGCTCCCCACCGGTGGCGGTGTGATCCTCAACTGGTCGTCCACCGGCGGGCTCAACGGCTCCCGGATGCCGACCACCGCCTACTCGGCCAGCAAGGCCGGCGTGATCGCGGTGACCAAGCAGGCCGCCATCGAGTACGGCGAGCAGGGCATCCGGGCCAACACCCTCTGCCCGGGCTTCGTCGAGACCGCCATGTCGGGCGGCAAGGGCGCCGCCGAGCGCTTCCCGCAGCTGGTGGGTGGCACGGCCCTCAAGCGGGGCGGCCAGCCGGAAGAGGTGGCGGAGGTGGCCAGCTTCCTCGCATCGGACCGGGCCAGCCTCGTCACCGGCATCACCGTCCCCATCGACGGAGGCCTCACCGCCGTCCAGGCCTGAGCCGCACCGGGCGTCAGGGTCGCGGCAGGGGCTCCATCACCGAGCGTCCGCCCTCGATCCGGCGGAGCACCATCATCGACGAGCTCTTCAGGGCCCGATGGTCCCACGGCCCGAACGAGAGCACGTTCTCCGGCCCGCCCAGCGAGCTCCGCAGGCCGCGCACCCGTTCGAGCCCGGCCCGCAGGCCGGGCCGGTTGAGGATCGGCGCCAAGGCGAGGCCCTCGAACAGCACCCGGGCCCCGTCGTACACGGACGCCGCGAAGTCGGGGCCGGCCGGCTCACCGAACTGCTTGGCGTGGCGCTCCAGCAGGTTGGCCAGGAGCTCGTTGTCGTCGTGCCAGCTGGTGGTGCCGACCCAGCCCTCGAACAGGGCCGCCCGCTCCGGTCGCTGGGCGGCGGCGAAGGCGTTGTTGGCGATCTTGGGGATGTCCCACCCCTGATCGGTGACGCAGTGGGCTACCGCGGCAAGGCTCAACGGGCCCATGTGCACGAGCACGTCGGGCGTGGCGGCGCGGGCCCGCTCCACCGCCTCGGCGGCCCGCTCGAGCTGCTCGTCGGTGGCCTGGGCCGCATCCCGCACCGTGGCCGGGAGCTGCTCGCGGTGCACGATGGTCAGGCCGTGGCGGTCGGCGGCGAGGTCGAGGTACTCGAGGTACTCCGCCGAGTGCCAGAGGTCGTCGGTGATCACGGCCAGGCGCCGGTGCCCGTTGGCGACGATCCACGACGCCACGAGGAGGGCGTCCTCCGGGCACGACCCCCACGGCACGCTGAAGCACCACTCGCTCGGGAACCGCATGGTGGCGCACAGCCCGACGGTGGCCAGTTCGGCGCGATCGATGTGGGGCTGCAGGGAGATGCAGTTGTCGCCGTTGGCGGGGCCGAGCACGCCGAGCACGCCCTCGTCGCGCAGCTCCCCGAAGGCCGCGATGACGGCGGCGCTGGTGCCGTTGGGGAGCCCCTCGGGGTTCCGTTCCACGAAGGTGACCTCGCGGTGGAGGCGACCACTCGCTCGCAGGTCGTCGAGGGCCAGCTCGAGCACGTTGCGCCATCGCTGGGCGGCGAGCTGCGGTTCGGCCATGAGCAGGCCGAGGCGGATGGGTTCCATGGGTCTTCTCTCGGTGGTGCTAGCGGATGGCGATGGCCTGGGCTGGACTGCCCACCGCGCCTCGCAGGTTGAGGGGGACGGACACGAGCAGCGCCTCGTAGGTGCCGTGGGTCCGGCAGTCGGCGGCCAGGTCGGCCAGCCACCAGTACTCGCCGAGCGGCATGCCGAGGAGGGCCAGGAGCTCGGGGTGGAGGTCGAAGCGCAGGCCCGGCCCGCACGCCTCCACGCCCACGTTGTCCGCGGCCACCGCAGCGACGTGGTGGTCCCAGAGCCAGGCCAGGGTGTCGCGCTCCACGGCCAGCCCCGGCACGTGCTGAGCGCGGGGGTCGAGGAGGGGGACGCGGTCGTCGGGATCGAGGGCCATGAGGCGGGCCAGCCACCCGGTGTGCAGCAGGAGGATGTCGCCCTCGACGAGCTCGGTGCCCTGGTGGGCGAGCGTGGCATCGAGCTCGGCGGCGGTGATCTGGCGAGCTGAGCCCAAGTCGAGCGGGTCGCCCTGGGCATCGAACCAACCGGCGACGTCGACCACCACCCCGCGACCCACTACGCCCCGGTCGGCCCATCGATCGATGCCGAGGCGGGACCCGGGCCGGCCGTGGATGTCGGCGTCGGCGACGCCGTTGTAGTTGCCGTGGTCGGGATGGCGGATGTGGGTGAGGCCGTCCCACTGGCTGCTGCCCTGGAGCCACAGCCCGTCGACGTAGTCGTCGCGGTCGACGAAGCCGGCCGACGGGTCGTCGGTACCACCAGTGGGTGCCGGCCGGGCCTCGTGGCCCACGTGGAGCAGGTGGTGCTGCGGCTCGGTCCGCCACACCACGCCGGGGCGGGGTTCGTGGAGCGGGAGCTGGAGCGGGAAGACGGCGCCGCGGCGCACCGTGCCGACGGCGGCGAGGGTGGCGGCGTCGCCGAGGAGGTTGAGGGTGCCGAGCTCGTCGTGGGCGCCCCACACACCCCATGACGAGCCCGGGGGCGAGCCCGGGGTCACCGGCAGTTCGTCGTACCTCGGGAGCCCCACGGCGTTACTCTATGACCAGGTTGACCATTTGGAGGTGCGTGGGGTGCCGGGGAGCAACGGGGTGTCGATGCCCACCGCCGCGCAGCTCGTGGCCGACGCCATCCGTCGCCAGATCGTCACCGGCGAGCTCGTGGACGGCGCCTCGCTCCCGCCCGAGCAGGCCTTGATCGACCAGTACGGCGTGTCCCGTCCCACCTTCCGGGAGGCCCTCCGCATCCTGCAGTCGGAGGCCCTCATCTCGATCCGCCGGGGCAGCCGCGGGGGTGCCACGGTGCACGCCCCCCAGGTCGACCCGGTCGCCCGGCAGGCCGGCTATCTGTTGCAGCACCAGCACACGAGCCTGGCCGACGTGTTCGACGCCCGCCTCGTGATCGAGCCGCCCGCGGCGGGCATGCTCGCCGGCCGTCGGTCGGCCGAACGCCTGGCCGAGCTGGAGCAGGCTCTCGCCGAGGAGCGGGCCGCGGTGGGCGATCCGGCTGCGTTCGCCCGGGCCAGCGCCCGGTTCCACGAGCAGGTCGTGAAGCTGGCCGGCAACAACACCCTGTCGCTCTTCACCGGCATCCTCGGCGAGATCATCGACGCCCACACCGAGACGGTGATGATGGGCGCCCACGACCCGGCTACGAGCGGGCGCGACAGCGGGGTGGCCCACCGCTCGCACGAACGGCTGGTGGAGCTCGTGGCCGCCGGTGACTCCAAGGGTGCCGCCGAGCACTGGCGGGCCCACATGGAGGCCATCGGGAAGGTGATGCTCAACGGCCGCGGCACCCGCCCCGTGGTCGAGCTGTTCCGCTGACCACGCCGACGGGCAACGCTCACCAGGGGTCGAGCTCGGTCAGCCACCCGGCCAGCAGGGCGTTGAACCGGTCGGGCTGCTCCTGGTGGAGGAAGTGGCCCGCTTCGGGCCACACCTCGAAGCGACCGTCTTCGCCGAGCAGCACACGGTCGAGCTCGGATCGGCCCTCGTCGGCGTACACCGCGAACGTGGGGCACGACCGGCGAGCCAGGTAGGCGTCGGCGGCCGGCCGGGCCGCCCATGCGTCGGGGCCGAAGTAGATGTTGAGGAACGTGTCCCGGACGACGTGCGGCGGGTCGCCGGCCAGGCGCCGTTCGTGCCAGGTGCGGAGGTGGGCCGGCGTGTCGTCGGTGTAGAAGATGGCGAAGGCGATCCCGGCCGCGTCGAGGGGTGCCACATCGAAGGTGTCCCGCATCATCTCGATCATCGGGAGGAGCGACGGGTCGACGCCGTAGGCCGGGTCGACCGCCACGACGGCCGCGACCCGGTCCGGGTGCTCCACGGCGATGGTGCTGACGATCACCCCGCCGAGCGAGTGGCCCACGAACACCGCCCGATCGATGCCGAGCTGGTCGAGCACCGCGAGGACGTCGGCCGCGAACTGCTTCGGGGTGTACCCGGCCTCGGGCACACCCGAGCGGCCGTGGCCCCGCAGGTCCATGGCGACGACACGATGGTTCGCCAACAGTGAGGGGATCTGCCAGCTCCAGTCGTGCGAGTCGCAGGTCCACCCGTGCACCAGCACGACGGGCGGGCCCGATCCCTCGTCGGTGTAGAAGATCGTGGTGTCGGCCAGATCGGCGATCGGCATCGGAGCTCCGTTCGGTCAGGGCTCGGTCAGGTGGAGCCGCCGTCGACGTTGAGCCACACGCCGTTGACGTAGCTGGCCCGCTCGCTCACGAGCCACACGATGGCGTCGGCGATCTCCTCGGGCTGGCCCAGGCGGCTGCCCCAGGTGCAGTGCTCGTACTTCTCGTTCACGTACTGGAAGAACTCCTCGTCCGACCAGCCCGTCTCGGCCACCTTGGCCGCCTTGCGGGCCGCCACGCCCTCCGACTCGATCATCCCCGGGAGGACGGCGTTGGCCCGGATGCCACGGCCGCCGAACTCGCGAGCCAGGTTCTTCGTGAAGTGCCCGAGAGCGACCTTCATGGCCGAGTAGTGCGACATCATCGGGAGGTAGTGCTTGCTCGACATGGCGGTGGTGTTCACGATCGCTCCCCCGCCGCCGGCCAGCAGGATCGGCACGGCGAGCCGGCAGGTCCGCACGTTGGCCATGAGCACCGACTGGTAGGCCCGGTCCCAGAACCCGTCATCGTGGGCCAGGATCCCCTCCGGCTCCACCTCGCACAGGCCCACCGTGTTCACGAGACCGTCGAGCCCGCCGGCCGCGGCGGCGAACCCGTTCACCACCTGTTCGGCGGACGCGGGGTCGGTCAGGTCGGCGTCGAACACCTCCACTGCGGCGGCGCCGGCCGAGCGCGCCGCCTCGGCGACGATCTCGAGGTTGGCCCGGGTGCGGGCCGCGATGCCGAGGTGCACGCCTTCGGCGGCGAGGCCGAGCGCCGTTGCCCGCCCCATCCCCTCGCTGGCGCCGGTCACCAGCACTCGCTTGCCGGCCAGTCGAAGGTCCATCAGGTCACTCCGGGTCCGGGGGAGCCGACGCTCCGGCGGGTGCCAACGGCAGCGGTGAGCAGTGCAGGCAGGTGGAAGGCCAGGTCCCAACCCACGTGGGCCAGGCCCCGCACCGGGCGCCCGTCCCAGCTGGCCGTGATGCCCACGAGGTAGTGGTGGGCGAGCCCGGCCGCCAGCCAGGCCCCGGCCACCAGGAGCGCTGGCGAGGACGGAGCGACGTGGGCCAGGGCCGCGGCGCCCGCGGCCGTGATGAGCGGCACGACGAGGAGGCGGGGCGACGACCACCGGACCGACGCCGCGTCGATCGACGCCAGCAGCACGCACTGCAGGGCATGGGCGACCAGTCCGATCACGACCCACCGGACGGCGAACTGACGCGCCAGACGACACATCGGTGTGTCGGTTGCCCTGTCAGTTCGCTGGGTCATCACCGGTCAGCCGCAGAGCGGCTCGCCGCCGTTGAGGGGTTGCCACTCGCCGTCCTGCACCTGGGCGCCGAACACGCACTTGGCGGGCTGGGCCGGCCGCCCGGCCGGGAAGGTGAGCGGCACGGTGAGCCCGCCGAGGGTCTCACCCTCCAGGGTGTGGAGGGCGTCGATCAGGCTCTTCGGCGTGAGCTCGCCGGCGTCGCCGGCCGCGATGCCGGCCACGTGCTCGAACAGCTTGGCCGCCGCCCAGCCGTAGGCCTCGCCCGGCCCGGCCGGCTTGCCGTAGAAGGTGCGCATCACGTCGTGGAACTGCTTGCGAGCCGGCGTCTCCTGGCCCACGAAGCTGAAGACCTGGCTGCCCACGATGAGGCTCCCGAAGCCGGGCTGGTCCTTGGTGTTGTAGAAGACCGTGGCCGAGCCCTGCACGAAGACCGGGTTGAAGTCCTGCCTGGCGCAGGACTGGCCGAAGCGGATCACCCCGGTGGGGTCGAGCACCACCTGCATGAGCTTCACGCCTTGGGCCTTGGCCGTCTGGCACTCGGAGGTGAAGTCGGGCTGGGCCAGCGACCCCCGCCCCGAGTACTTCACGTCGGCTCCGGCGCGGCCGGCCGCCCCGCTGCCGATCACCTTGTTGAACCCGTCGGTGCACGTCTGGGCCTCGGTGCAGGTGAAGAAGCCGTAATCCTTCTGACCGGTGAACTCCACGCCGAGGGCGACGTTGCGCCCGAAGAAGTCGGTGACGTCCTCGCACTGCGGGAACATGATCGTCGACTCGTACTCCGTGGTGTTGGCGCACGCCGTGCCGATCACGGGGACCCCGGCCGACTCGAGGTACGTCTTACCGGAGGCGATGGTGAGGGCGCCGGCGTTGGCCACGAAGGCCACGACCTTGCGGTTCTCCACCAGGTTGCGGAGCCCCGCCACGTGCTGGGCCGGGTCGCCCCGGTCGTCCACCACGACCACCTGCACCGGTCGCCCGCAGAGGCCGCCCGTCGAGTTGATCCACTCCGCCCACACCTGCACGGCGCGCACCATCGGAGCCTGCGGCGGCCCCGCGATGCCGGAGTAGTTGCCGACCGACCCGATCGTGATGGGCCCGGTCTGCTTCGGCGTGCCGGCGCACGAGGGCCCCGCCGCCGCGCCGCCGGTGGTGCCACCGGTCGTCCCGCCGGTGGTGCCACCTGTGGTCCCGCCGGTCGACCCGCCCGTCGTACCGCCCGTGGTGCCACCGGCGGGGTCGGCCGGGTCGATGACGCCGACGGCCACGCCGCCGTCGCCGGTGGGCGTGCCGGCCTTCGTGGTGCGCTCGGTCACCTTGGAGTTGGCCTCCACCAGCTCGTCGGTCCCGGTGCGATGACCGCAGGCCGCGGCCACCACCACGAGGCTGAGGAGCGCCACCAGGTGAGGAAGGTGGCGGAGGGTTGGGTGGGGGTGCGAGGGGCGGGGGTGCAAGGTTGCCTCCTAGTGGGCGCCGACGCCGAGGTACTCCTCGGCGAGCGCATCGGCATCGATCTCGGACGGCTGACCGGCGAAGGTCACCCGTCCCCGGTTGAGCACGTAGACCAGGTCGGCCATGGCCAGCACCTGGTGGACGTACTGCTCCACGATCAGGAGCGCAGCGCCGTCGGCGGCCAGGCGCTCGAGGAACTCGAAGATGGCGTGGACGACCTTCGGCGCCAGCCCCATCGACACCTCGTCGAGGAGCACGTAGCGCGGGTTGGCGATGTAGGCCCGGGCCAGGGCGAGCATCTGCTGCTCGCCACCGCTCATGGTCCCCGCGGTCTGGTGCATCCGCTCCCCCAACCGGGGGAAGGCGTCGGCGGCTCGATCGAGCGGGTCGTCGAACGCACCCCGGTCGTGGAGGAGGAGGTTCTCCTTCACGGTGAGCGACGGGAAGATGGCCCGCCCCTCGGGGACGTGGCAGACGCCGCGGGCGACCAGCTGGTGGGAACTGGCCCGGGTGACGTCGTGGCCGTCGAGCGTGACGGCACCCTCGGAAGGCGGGAGCAGGCCCGACGCCGTGCGCAACAGGGTGGTCTTGCCCGCGCCGTTGGGACCGATGAGCGCGGTGACCCGGCCCGCCGGTGCCACGAGGTTCACGTTGCGGAGCACGGTCGTGCCGTCGTAGCCCGCCGTCACGTTGCTGAGCTCGAGGCGCCCGGTGCTGGTCGGGGCGCTCATGCCGGGTCCTCCTGGAGGGCCGCGATCTCGCCGCCGAGGTAGGCCTGGCGCACGACGTCGCTGGCCGCCACCTCCGCGGGGGTGCCGTCGAAGATCAGCCGGCCGAAGTCGAGCACGTAGAGGTGGTCGCAGATGCTCATCACCAGGCTCATGTCGTGCTCCACGAGGAGGATCCCGACGCCCTCGGCGGCGAGCGACACGAGGATCCGGCCGAAGGCCTCGGTCTCGTTGTGGTCGAGGCCCGACGACGGCTCGTCGAGCAGGAGCACCGAGGTTCGGGCGGCCATCGCGCGAGCCAGCTCGACCAGCCGGCGCTGCCCGGTCGAGAGGGAGATCACGGGGCGGTCGGCGAGGTGCTCGATCCCGCACACCGCCAACGACCGGGCTACCGCTTCGCGGGTCTCGGCGACCTCGCGCCGGCGGGCCCGCAGGTGGGCCAGTGGTCGGGACCCGGCGTAGCCGGCCTCCCGCCCGAGGGCGATGTTGTCGGTGACGGTGAGGGAGTCGAACAGCTCCATGCGCTGGAACGTGCGGCCGAGGCCGAGCTGGGCCCGGCGCTGCGGCGGGAGATCGGTGATGTCGCGGTCGCCGAGGTGCACCCGGCCCTCGGCCAGGCGGAGCAGGCCGGTGCAGCCCGAGAAGGTGGTCGTCTTGCCGGCCCCGTTGGGACCGATGAGGCCCACGATCTGTCCGAGCGGGGCTTCGAGGCTGACGTCGCTCACCGCGAGGTTGCCGCCGTAGCGGACGGCGAGGCCCTCGACCCGGAGGCCGCCGGGCGCGCTCACGCCGTCCCCTCGGGGAGGAGCTCGGCGGGTCGTCCTCGATCGGTGACCGGGCTGGCCCGCAACCGCCACCGGGCCGCCGGACCGGCTCGGCGCACGTAGTCGCCGAAGGCCGGGCCACCGACTGCGGCGACCACCGCGGCGGTGCCGAAGAGCAGGGCCTGGTAGGCCCCGAGGTTGGGGTCGGTGCTGTAGGCGGGGGCGACGGCGAGCAGCAACGCCGCGATCACGGGCGCCACCACGATCGAGCGACCCGAGATGGCGAGCACCGCCAGCAGGAACAGGCTCTGGAAGAACCCGAAGGTCGTGCCGCCGGCGCGGGCGGTGCCGGTGAGGCAGAGGAGGAGCACGCCGGCCACACCCGCGAGGAACGACGAGATGCAGAAGACGATGACGCGCGTGATGTTCACGTCGGCGCCGTGGGTCACCAGCCCCACGGGCGAGTCGGCCAGGCCCCGGAGGAGGCGGCCCAGCCGGCTCCGTCCCACGACCACCGCGAGGGCCACGCTCACCACCGCCATCCCCGCGCACAGGTAGAAGAAGCCCCGCTCCCCTGCGAACCCGAACACGTCGGGGCGGGCGCCGGTGCGATCGCCCAGGGCACCGAACATGAGGAAGGTGCTGAACACGAACCGCTCGAGGAGGATGGCGAAGCCGAAGGTGGCCAGGCCGAGGAAGAGCGGCGAGAGGCGGATGGCGGGGATGGCGAGGAGGGCGCCGATGGGCACCACCACCAGGCCCGCGATGATGCACGCGGGGAGCCAGGGGAGCCCGAAGTCGACCGTGAGCCGGGAGAACGTGGTGGCGCCGACCGCGGCGAAGCTCATCTGGCACAACGACACCTGGCCCGAGAGGCGGGTGAGCAGGGCCAGCGACACGAACAGGATCACGAAGATGGCGCCGTTGGAGTACACGGTGAGCTTGGCCCCGACGAGGTCGGGCACGAACCCCAGCACCACCAGGGCGCCCACGGCGGCGGTGAGCTGGGCGCTCCGGGGCAGCACCACGGGGCGGTAGGGCCGGGGACGTGGCTCCCGGGTGCGGAAGCGTCCGGCCGGCGACAGCACGAGCACGACGAACAGCACGATGAACGGGAGGCTGCTCGGCACGCCGGCGAGGGACGGGAAGTCGGGCACGTACTTCTTGGTCAGCTCGGCGACCAGGCCGATGCCGATGGCGGCCAGGTAGGTCACGCCGATGTTCTGGAACCGGCCGATGGCGGCGGCGCCGAACGCCTGCACGACGAGCAGGGTGAGGAAGGTGGCATCAAGGCCCACCGTGGGGGCGAGGAACACACCCGACAGCGCCGCGAAGGCGCAGCCGATGGCCCACGCCCAGCGACGCACCGCCACGGGGCTCGAACCGGTGAGCCCTAGCAGCTCGGTGTTGTCGACCACCGCGCGCATCTCGAGCCCCAACCGGGTGCGCCGGAAGAACAGCAGCAGGGCGCCCACGCACACCACCGAGATCACGATGGTGGTGAGCTGGTCGTAGCCCACGTTGATCCCGCCGACGGAGAAGGTGTCGGTGGAGACGAACGGCAGGGCGAGGATCGGGGTGGCGCCGTAGAGGCGCTGGGTGAGGCCCTGGAAGGCCAGGAGCAGACCGATGGTGGCGACGATGCGGGCCGTGGTGTCGAGCACCGCCAACCGGCGGGCCACCAGCTCGATGCCGAGCCCGACGAGGGGGGCGAACACGATCACCGTGAGGACGAGGGCCACCGGCCAGGGCCACCCACGCACGGTGCGGAGCTCGTGGAAGCAGTACGCACAGAGGGCGGCGACGGCACCGTGGGCGAAGTTGAAGATCCCGCTGGTCTTGAACGTGAGCACGAGCCCGGTGGCGGCCAGGCCGTAGAGGCAGCCCGACACCACCCCGGCGACGAGGAAGGGGTAGAAGTCGCTCACGTCACCCGCCGCACACCACGCAGGGGGCGAGGCCGTCGGTGCGGCCGGCCTCGAGGAGGGGCTTGCCGGCCGTGAGGATGCAGTCGGCCCGGTGGTGCCACGTCGAACCGGCCACCGTGACCCGCCCGCTGAGCGGCACGGTGGTGGGCGACGCCGGTGCGACGTCGAGGTCCCCGGCATAGGCCACGATCACCCGGTTGCGGGCGGTGGTCACGGCTCGACGACCGGCGAGCAGCCACAGGATCACCGTGGCCCCGCCGACCACCACACCCATGACGCCGAGGTTGAGCCACTTGATCTCGTCGGGGAGGTTGTCCTCCGAGCCCGCCCCCACCGCGCCGCCGATCACGAGGAGCGCGCCGATGACGAGCCCGGCCGCGGTGGCGACTCGGGCACGGGGCGTCCACGGACCAGCGGCGGTGCGGTTCACCCGGTCTGGCCTCGCAGCGGGGTGCGGCGCCGGCGGGGCGCAGCGGCGGCGGTGTCCTCGTGGCCGTTGGTGCCGGCCTCGGCGGTGGTGAGGTCGGCTCGTTCCTCGTGCAGCTCGAGGAGCCGGTCGAGCTTCCGCCACTCGTCGCGCAGGTCGGCGGAGATCCAGAGCATGGCCCCGACGCCGAGGAGGAAGAGCCCGCCCAACCCGCCGGAGATCACGAAGGGGATCTGCTCGAAGGTGTACGGCGTACCGGTGACGCCGACCCAGCCGAGCACGAGGGCGAGGCCGCCGAGGGCGACGAGCACCCAGGCCCCCACCCGGTCCCACTGGTTGCGCACCCAGGTCATGACGTCCATGTGGATCTCACTCCGATCTTGCGGAAGAGGCTGATGCCGATGAGGAAGACGGCCCCGCCGACGACGAGCACGGGGTAGAACCCGCCGGCGTCGGTGCGGTCGGGGACGAGGGCCCGGATGCGCTCCGTGCCGCCGACGCCGGCCGGCGCCGCAGGAGCGCCGGGGCTGGAGGGGAGCCCGTCGACGCCGTCGAACCCGCCGCCGGATCCGGCGTCGAACCCGCTCCCCGAGCCGAGGTCGACCCCACCGCCGTCGGACAGGTCGACGTCGTCGAGCCCGGGGCGAGCGGCGTTCGACACCGAGGCGAAGGTGCGGCCGAGGGTGATGGTGACGGTGGCGACGATGCCGTTGACGCCGAGGTCGAAGGTGGACTCGACGATCAGGCCGGCCGAGATGACACCGTCGGTGGTCTCGGTGGCGTCGACGAACCGGATCGAGGTGCCCTGGTCCTGGAGGGCGGCGAGGAGCTGCTGCACCGGGTCGAGCACCGACCCGAGGCCCACCGGCAGGTTGATGCCGGCCAGCTCGATGCCGTCATTGGTCACCCGGAGCTGCGTCCCCAGCACCGAGAGGCTGGCCACGCTGAACTCCGTCGACCGGTCGAGGTCGCCGTCGGCGTCCTGGGTGACGGTTGCCGAGCTCCGCACGCCACCCAGCTGCAGCAACGGCCCGACGTCGACGGACCCGACCACTGACGTGGCCTTCGCCGTCACGACGTCGGAGGTGTCGTCGGCCACCACCCGGGCCTCGGTGCGGTTGATGCCATCGGTGGTGATGGCGGCCGACTCCCGGGCCCGGCTCTGGGCGTCCATCGACAGCGTCCCCACGGTCACGTTCGACGAGGGGGTGCTGGGGAAGCTCGACGTGGCGATGAGCGGGTAGTCGGGCACGTTCACGATGCTGAGCAGCTCGGGCGGGATCCCGGGCGTGGATCCGAGCAGCCCGTCGACGAGCCCGGGGGCCGACACCGGCACGGAACCCGGATAGGGCGTGGACGAGAACGCCGTCGACTCGCCGAACGACGTGAGGCTGGCCTGGGCCGTGACGGCGCCGGGGTCCAACAGCTCCTCCTGGAGGAGCGGGGGCACGAGCTTCAGCACCGCGCGCACGATCTCGCCCCCGGCCGACGCCGTGAACGTGGACGCGGCCTGCGAGCGGGTGGGCATCCCGAGGACGGCCACGACGAGCGCCATGGCCGCCACGCTCATGGCGAGCGCACGGGGCACAGCCCTGATCGTCGGAGTCACTCGCACCTCTCCCCCCAGCGGCACTGTCGCGCCCGGACCTCGTTCACCCTAACCAGGTTTACCTATTCGACACAACGACGGCGCTGGCGCTCACGCGTCGCCGGCCCCCCGCTTCAGGCCGAAGCTCGTCAGCAGGTCGTGGTGGAGCTCCATCCACACGTCGTGGTAGCTCTCGCACAGCGGGGCCGTGAACCGCCGGGTGTCGCCCGCCGCCACCGCGGCCGCGCTGCTCGCCAGCCGAGCCGCATAGCGTTCGAGCCGTTCGTGTCCGGCCTCCGCCAGCAGCTCCATGGCCTGCTCGTGGATGCCGCCGAGTCGCCCCAGCACCGCCTGGTCGTACCCGGGGTCGCTGTGGTCGTTGGGTCGCTCGCCGTCGACCAGCTGCCAGTCGGTGCAGAGCTGCTTGAAGGTGGCATTGACCACCTCGAACCGCTCGTACCAGCCGGCCAGTTCGTCTCGTCGGGCCCGCAGCGAGTCGCCCTCGAGGGCGGACGCATGCCGCTCCCGCCCGGCCGGGGTGAGGCTGAAGCCGGCCAGCCGGCCCGTGCGCTCGAGGGCC
>JALYWQ010000112.1 GCA_030852625.1 Actinomycetota bacterium | reverse complement strand
GTCCACGACGAGTGGGATGTCGTGGGCGTGGGCCAGCTGCGAGAACAGCTCGATGTCGAGGATCGTGCAGCTGGGGTTGCCTACGGTCTCGGCGTAGAGGGCCTTGGTGGTGGGACGGATGGCCGCTGCCACTGCGGTCGGATCGGCGTAGTCGACGAAGGTGACCTCGATCCCGAGCCGAGCCATCGTCACCCCGAACTGCGTGAAGCTGCCGCCGTAGAGGGCGTTCGACGACACGATGTGGTCGCCGTTCTGGGCGAGTGAGAGCAGCGCGATCAGCTGCGCCGAGATGCCCGAGGCGGTGGCCAAGCCCCCCAGGCCGCCCTCGAGCGACGCGATCCGCTCCTCGAACGCCGCATTGGTGGGGTTCGAGAGCCGGCTGTAGATGTTGCCGAACGACTGGAGCGAGAAGAGGTCGGCGGCCTGCTGCACGTCCTCGAACACGAACGCCGTCGACGCGTAGATCGGCATGGCCCGGGCGCCGGTCTCCGGATCAGGCCGCTGGCCGGCATGGATCGCCCTCGTGTCGAACCCGAAACCCTCGTTGCTGGCCACCGGGTCAGGGTGGCACCCTGGCAATTCCCGATCAAGTCGGTCTACTTTACGAGCGCCCCCGCCTCGGATCGTCCGAGCGCCCCCCGATCTTCCAGGAGACGCCATGTCCACCACTGAGTCCACCGCCGACAACGGCGTGAACGTCGGAGCCCTCCTCGACGCCCGCAACGCGCTCACCGAGAGCCCCGAAGCCGCCGACTTCACGTGGAAGGCCCAGACCGAGTGGGTTCGTGGCACCCACAGCCAGACCACCATCGAGGGCTACGCCGGTCTCGGCGCAGAGCACACCCACAAGTCCACCTTCGAGTACTCCGCCGATCACCCCGAGGTGTTCGCCGCCGACGACAACGGCCCGACCCCCGTCGAGTTCCTCCTCGTGGGCCTGGCCAGCTGCCTCACCGCCGGCGTGGCGTCGGTGGCCCAGAACCGCGGCATCCAGCTCAACTCCGTGAAGGCCACCATCGAGGGCGACATGAACATCCTCGGCATCCTCGGCGCCGACCCCGAGGTGCGGAACGGCTTCAACGACATCCGTGTCTCCTACGACATCGACGCCGACGCCAGCCGTGAGGACATCGAGGCCATCGTGGCGCAGTCGCAGAAGCGCTCCGCCGTGTTCGACGCCCTCACGAACCCCACCAACGTCAGCGTCACCGTCAACTGAGCGCCGTGCACCAGACCACCGTCGTGGTGGTCGGCGCCGGGCACGCCGGCCTGGCGGTGAGCCACCAGCTCACCGAGCGGTCGATCGATCACATCGTCCTCGAGCGGGGTCAGGTCGGCGAGACCTGGCGCACGCAGCGCTGGGACTCGCTCCGGCTCCTGACCCCCAACTGGCAGAGCTGCCTACCGGGCATGGCCTACGAAGGCAACGATCCCGACGGCTTCATGTCGATGCCCGAGGTCATCTCGTTCATCGATCGGTACGCCGCCGTCACCGGCGCGCCGGTCCGGACGGGCACCGAGGTGACCGCGGTGACCGCCGGCGCCTCCGGGTACCAGGTGGTCACGAGCGCGGGCACCTGGGAGGCCCCGACGGTCGTGCTGGCCAGCGGACCGTTCAACGCGGCCAAGGTGCCGGGACTGGCCTCGGAGCTGCCCGCGTCGATCACACAGGTGACGCCGCTCGACTACCGCAACCCGGCGCAGCTGCCGCCGGGCAAGGTACTGGTCGTGGGGGCGTCGGCCACCGGCGCCCAGATCGCCGATGAGCTCCTGCGGTCGGGCCGTGAGGTCACCATCGCCGTCGGCAACCACGTGCGCATGCTGCGCACCTACCGCGGGCGCGACGCCATGTGGTGGCTCGACAAGCTGGGCCGGCACGACGAGCGCTATGACGAGGTCGACGACCTGGTGCGAGCGCGGAACGTCCCGTCACCGCAGCTCGTCGGCACACCGGCACGGGAGGACCTCGACCTCAACGTGCTGACCGATCGGGGCGCCGAGCTGGTCGGTCGCCTGGCCTCCGTGCGCGACGGCCAGCTCCTCTTCTCCGGCGCGTTGCGCAACACCTGCTCGCTGGCCGACCTGAAGCTCAACCGGTTCCTCGACCAGGCCGACGCGTGGTTCTCGCAGGAGACCGGCGACACCGACCGGGGCCCTCGCCCGGCCCCCACCCGCCTCCCCGACGACCCCCGGCTCTCGCTCGACCTCGAGGCCGAGGGGTACAGCACGGTGCTGTGGGCCACCGGCTTCCGGGCCGACCACTCCTGGCTCCAGCTCCCGGTGTTCGACCGCAAGGGCGACCTCCGCCACGACGGTGGGGTCGTCACCGACGCCCCCGGCCTCTACCGCATCGGTCTGAACTTCCTCCGGCGCCGCAAGTCGAGCTTCATCCACGGTGCCGGCGACGACGCCGCCGACCTCGTGGAGCACCTGGCCGGCTTCCTCGCCGACCGGTCGAGCGTGGCGTCAGTCGGCTAGCGGGACCCGACGGCGAAGGCCGACTCAGCGGGTCCAGCGGGCGAGGGCATCGAGGTGGCGACGCATGCGGTGACGAGCCAGGTCGAGATCCCGGTCGAGGATGGCGTCGACCAGCCGGTGGTGCACGTGCATCACCTCGCCCGTGGGGACGACACCCTCGGACTCCGGCGGGGCAGCACCATGGAACTTGGTGAGCCGGATCAAGACGAGCACGAGGAGCTCCATGACCCGGTTGCCGGCCACGGCGGCCAGGACGGCGTGGAGGTCGTGGCCCATCACGAGCAGCTCGGTGTCGGTGGCGGCCTCCTCGTCGGCCAGCGCCGCTCGGAGCGCGGCTTCACCGTCGGCATCCAGGTGGGCGACGACGTGGTCGAGCACCGCCATCTCCACCGCGGTCCGCACCTCGAAGAGGTGAGCCGGGAGGATCCCGAGCCGATCGATCTGCAAGGCCACCGCTTCGGTGACCGCCTCGACGCCCGGCTCCGACACGAACAGCCCGCCGCCGGGACCACGGCGCATCTTGGCCACCTGGTGGTGCTCCAGCACCCGTACCGCCTCCCGCAGCACGGCTCGGCTCACGTCGTGGCGCTCCATCAGCTCCGCCTCGGAGCCGAGCAGCTCACCGACCGGCCACCCCGCGGCAGCGATCTCCCGGAGGACCTTCCGGGCCAGCTGCTCGGCCCGCTTGTCGCTCCGCCCGACCACGTCGGGCAGGTCGGCCAGCCGCCGGCGAGACGGTCGACGGGCCCGAAGGAACTCGGCCTCGGCCTTGAGGTGCTTCTGCATCCGCCGGCGGGCCAGGGTCCCCTCGCCAGCGAGGATGGCGTCGGCGATCGCGGTGTGGGCGCCGGCCGAGGCGGTCAACGTGTCCCGACCCAGCTTGGTGGCTGACGGCAGGTAGAGCTGCGTGGCTCGGTTGAGGAGGTCGACGAAGAAGGCCAGGGCGGGGTTGCGACTGATCGACGCCACCAGGTTGTGGAGCTCCCGGTGGGAGTGCTCTTCGCCAGCGGCCTCGCGCACGAGCAGGGCCCGGAGGGCCGCGATGTCGAGCTCCTGGAGGCGTTGGGGTGCGAGCTCCGCGGCCACCTCTTCGAGGGTCAACCGGGCCTCGAACACCTCGTCGATCTCGGCGCCGACGTAGTAGAGGTAGACCGACACCGCGTCGGTGACCGAGTCGACGGTGGGCTCCATCACCATCAGGCCACCGCCGGGCCCGCGCCGCATGCGCGCCACGTGCAGGTGCTCGAGCAGGCGGACGGCTTCCCGGAACACGGCTCGGCTCACGCCGTAGCGCTCGAGGAGCTCGGCCTCCGAACCGACGATCTCCCCCGGTGACCAGCCGGCCTTGGCGATGTCGCCCACGATCTGGTCGGCGACGATGGCGGCGAGCTTCGAGCCGTCGGCCCGACCGCTGGTGAACCCGGGAGCGACCTTTCGCACCGCGGCAGCGGCGGCATCGTTCGGAGTTGTCGCTGGTGCGATGATCGCTTGCTTCGCCACGGGTACCTCCGGGGGAGCGTAACCCGGCGTCAGCCGAGCCAGTTGGCCAGCGTCTCGACGTCTCGGAGGCCGTTCGGCCCGACGGGATCCACGTTCAGGATGGTGACGCCGCTCTCGCGGAACGCCTCGACCCGGTCCCGGACGTAGCGCTCGGAGCCGATGAGGCTCAGGCCGGCAACGAGCTCGGCGGGGACGGCCGCGGCGGCATCCTTCTTCTGACCGCTCAGGTAGAGGTCCTGGATCTGCTCCGCCTCGCGCTCGTAGCCGTAGCCGCGCAGCACGTCGTTGTAGAAGTTGCGACCGCGGGCTCCCATGCCACCGAAGTAGAGCGCCAGCATCGGCCGGCCCCGGTCGCGCAGGGGTTCGACGTCGTCGCCGATCGCCAGACTGCCGCCCGCCACGATGTCGAGCGGACCGAGGTCGGGGGAACGCTTGGCCAAGCCGGCTTCGAGCGATGCGCCCCAGAGGTCTTCGGCCCGCTCGGGCCAGTAGTGCAGCGGGAGCCAGCCGTCGGCCAGCTCAGCGGTCATCTCGACGTTCTTCGGGCCCAGCGACGCCACGTGGATCGGGATGTCGGGTCGACGGGGCGTGTCGATGAGCTTGAGAGCCTTGCCGAGCCCGGTGCCCTCGTCGGGCGGGAGGGGCATCCGGTACACGGCACCGTCGTGCTCGAGGCGTTCGTGCCGCCACACCTTGCGGCACACCTCGATGATCTCGCGGGTGCGGGCCAGCGGCTTGTCGTAGGGCACGCCGTGGAACCCCTCGATGACCTGCGGCCCCGACGCCCCGAGACCGAGGACGAAGCGGCCCTTGGAGAGCTTGTCGAGCCCGACGGCCGTCATGGCCAACAGCGTGGGCGTCCTCGAGTAGAGCGGGAGGATGCTCGAGCCGATCTGCACCCGCTCGGTGATGGCGGCGAGGTAGCCCATGGTGGACACCGCGTCGGACGAGTAGGCCTCGCCGGTCCAGAGGTACTCCACGCCGGCGTCCTCGAGCTGCTTGGCCCGGCGGGCGAACCCGTCCACGTCGTCGCCCCAGATCGCGAGGCCCGCTCCGAGCTTCATCCCGGCTTTCGACCCCACTCCTTGGCGTCGCGGAGGACCTCGCGGAACGGCTTGTCACCGTCGACGCTCGGCTCCCGCGGCAGGCCGAGCAGCCGCTCGCTGATGATGTTGCGCTGGATCTGGTTGCTGCCGCCGGCGATGGACATGATCCGGCCGTTGAGGAAGTTCACCGACGCCACGTGGCCGGGGCTGCCCTCCTCGTCCCAGGCCACCGCGCTGCGACCGCCGACCTCCATGGCGATGGCGGCCCGCACCGGCTGGACGATGCCCATGCCGAGCTTGATGAGCGAGGCGATCGACGTGTCGGCCTTGCCGGCCACGATGGCCTCGAAGGCCCGCTTGCCGAGCTCGCCCTGGGCGAAGTCGTTGATGTGGGCCCGGGCGATGAGCTGGCGGGTGGCCCGGTCGTCGGCCAGGCCCCGCCCCTCGGCGAGGGCCACGAGGTCCTTGGGCAGTCGACGAGGCCCGCGCTCACCGCCGCCGTGGGACCCGTCACCACCGGCGCCCCGCTCGACGCCGAGCATGAAGTTGGCGATGGGCCAGCCGCCGTTGACCTCACCGATGACGGCGTCGTCGCCGACGGCCACGTCGTCGAGGAACTCCTCGCAGAACTCGCTGCTCCCGTTGATCTCCCGCACCGGGCGCACCGTGACTGCGGGATCCCGCAACGGCACCTTGAACCACGTGAGGCCCCGATGCTTCGGCGCGTCCCAGTCGGTGCGGGCCAGGCAGATCCCGTAGTCGGCGCTCATGGCGCCCGACGACCACACCTTGGTGCCGTTCAGCACCCACACGTCGCCGTCGCGGGTGGCGCGGGTGAGCAGACCGGCCAGGTCGGATCCCGCGCCCGGTTCGGAGAGGAGCTGCACCCAGATCTCTTCGCCGCTCAGGATCTTGGGGATCCATGCCTGCTTCTGCGCCTCGCTGGCGTGGGCCAGGAGGGTGGGCAGCACGATGTTCTGGGTGACGGCGCTGGCGATGCCGCCCGGGACGGGTACGGCGTAGGCGGCCGACTCCTCGTTCCAGATGCGCTGGTGCTTGTTGGTGAGGCCCTGGCCGCCGTACTCGGGGGCGATGGTGATGCCCATGTAGCCGGCTTCGTACATCCGCTGCTGCAGGGCTCGGTCCTCGGCCAGCTGTTCGGGGGTGACGTCGTGGGCCCGGAGGGCGGGGCCCTTCCGTGGAGGGAGGTTGGCCGCGCACCAGGCGCGCACCTCGGCTCGGTAGACGTCGAGATCGTCGGTGGCGCTCACGCCGAGGCTCCGAGCTCGTGGATGGCACACACCCGTTCGCGGTGCCACGACGGTTCGCCGTAGAGCACGGCGTTGGTCTCGATGCGTCGCATCAGGAGGTGGAGGTCGTGTTCCCACGTGTACCCGATGCCGCCGTGGACCTGGAGGCACTCCTGGGCCAGCTCCCGGCTCTGATCGCCCACGTAGGCCGCCGCCATGCTCACGACCTCAGGGGCGTCGGACGCTCCTCCGGCGACGGCCTTCGCTGCCGCGACCGCCACCGCCTTGCACGTCTCGAGGTAGAGCGACTGGTCGGCGAGGATGTGCTTGATCGACTGGAACGAGCCGATGGGCCGGCCGAAGGCGATGCGGTCCTTCGCATAGGTGACGGTCATGTCGAACAACGCGTCCATGGCGCCGACGGTCTCGGCGAGGTTCAGCGCCACCGCCACGAGCAGCTGCTCCTCGATGCCCGCGGCACCGCCGCCCAGGAAAGCGTCGGCCGGGACGGTCACGCCGTCGAGCTCGACGAGGGCGAACCTCCGGGCCAGGTCGAGGGCCGTCATGGGGCGCACCGACACGCCAGAGGCGTCGAGCGGCACGAGCAGCTGCACTTCCTCGCCGTCGAGGGAACCGACCACGAGCAGGTGGTCGGCCGACACGGCGTCCTGCACGAAGCCGCGAGTCCCGGTGAGGCGGAAGCCGTCACCCTCGCGGACGACCTCGAGCCCGGCGCCACCATCGGCCTGGCCAGATCCGTCGGCGAAGGCCCATGCGGCCACGACCTCGCCACCGACGATGCCGGGCAGCACCTCACGCTGGAGCCGCTCGCTGCCGTGGGCGGCCACGGCGCTGGCGACGACGTTCATGGGCACGAACGGGCCGGGCTGCACGTGGCGGCCGAGCACGTCGGCCACGAGGGCCAGGTCGAGCAGCCCCTGCTCACTCACGCTCCCGCCCCCGAGGGCCTCGGGCACGAGCATGGCGAACCAGCCCAGTTGGGCGGCCTTGGCCAACCAGCTGCGGTCGTAGCCCTGGGGGTCGTCATGGAGCGCACGGGTGGCCACGAGCGGGAGCTCGGCCTCGACGAAACGGACGGTGGTTTCGTGGAAGAGCGCTTGGTCGTCGGTCAGGTCGAGCTGCATCGAGCTTTAAAGTACCCTGAATTCCGGGCGCCGCCAGCGGGCGCGATCAGCGTTGCGTGCCGACACGGAGCTCCCGGTACGGCACGTCGAGGTCGTTGCTCGGCTCTCGGGGCAGGCCCAAGCCGCGTTCCCCGAGCACGTTGAGTTGGATCTCGTCGGTGCCGCCCCCGATGCGGTTGCCGGGGCTGCCCAGGTTCACCGATTGGAGGTCACCGCCCATCGGCGAATCGGCGCCGGCGAGGAGCAGCGGCGCGCCGACGATCCGGTACGAGAGGTCGGCGGAGTCGGTGCAGATGCGCGAGGTGGTGAGCTTGGCGATCGATCCGTCGGCACCGGTGAGCGCGCCGCCGGCGGCGCCGATCCGGCGCATCGTCCAGCCGTTCACCTTCACCTGGGAGTGGTAGCGGGCCAGCTCCTGGCGGATCACCGGGTCGTCGGTGCGACCGTGCTCGCGGGCCAGGTCGATCATCACCGAGACGCTGACGGCGTTGGTGCGGATGGGGCTCTTCCGCTTGACGGCCTGGGCCTTGGCCCGCTCGATCACCTCGCCGACGGTCATCTCGAGATCGCCGTGGGCCGAGCCCGATCGGGCCGGGAACAGCCCGGCCGCGCCGCCGCCGGCCACCATCTGGCGTTCGTGGAAGAGCGTGGTCTGCGCGACCCGCCACCCACCGTTGAGCTCGCCGATCACGCGGTCGGCCGGCACGCGGGCTTCGGTGAGGAAGACCTCGCAGAACCCGCCGTCACCGTTCATCATCCTCAGGGGCCGGGCCTCGATGCCCGGCTGGTCCATGTCGATGGCGAAGTAGGTGAGCCCGCGGTGCTTCGGCTGGTCGACGTCGGTGCGAGCCACGAGCAGGCCGCGGTCGGACTGGTCGGCCTTCGAGTTCCAGACCTTCTGGCCCGTGATCACCCACTCGTCGCCGTCGCGCTCGGCCCGGGTGCCGGCGCTGGCCAGGTCGGAGCCGGAGCCTGGCTCGGAGAAGAGCTGGCACCACGACGCCTCGCCGAGGGCGATCTCCCGGACGAGATCGGTGACCTGGTCGGGGCGACCGTGCTCGAGGATCGTGGGCGCAGCCAGGGTGGACCCCACGTTGCCCACCGCCGGGCCCACGACGCCGTTGCGAGCGAGGACGGCGGTGATCGTGCGGGCCTCGTTGCCGGTGCGGCCGCCGCCACCGCCTTCCCGGGGCCAGGTGGGGTGGGAGTAGCCGGCCTCCACCAGGAGTCGCCACCACGCCCGCACCGTCAGGTCGAGGCGCCAGTGCTCATCGACCCATGCCTGGACTTCGGTGGCGAGATCGACGCCGGTGGCCCGATCGGCCACGGTGTCAGTCGACATCCGTGCCCGCCGCGATCCGCTCCTCGAGGATCTCCCGGTGGCGAGCCATCCGAGCGCTGGCCTGCTCCTGCAGGTCGGCGGGCGGATCGGGCAGCACGACCGGGCCGTGCTCTCGGCTGGGCAGCGCCACGATGGCGGTGCCGGGGCAGGTGACCACCTCGCGCTGGTTGGTCCCCCGCATCTGGATCTCGACGAGGCACCGCCCGTCCTCGATCCGCTTGGCGACCACCTCACCCGTGATGACGTGGGTGTCGCCCATGTAGTTGAACTTGCGGATCTCGCTGCTCTGCTGCACCAGCCAACCATCATCGCCCATCCAGTCGGTGATGAAGTGCGAGAGGTGGCAGTCGCGCATCACGCCGTAGTCGTAGGCCATCGGATTGCCGATGGCCTGGGCCCACGCCGAGTCCCAGTGCACCCGCTGGGCCACGTCGGGGATCCCGTACTCGTTCTTCACGTAGAACGGCGCGATGCGCTGCCGGTTCTTGTAGGCGATGCGGTTCGAGCACGGCGCGTAGGGCACGAACCCGTAGCCACCGGCGTGGAACACGATCATGTCGGTCTCGGTGAGGGGACCCTTGGCCATCGGCGTGACGATGTCGCCGACGTTCACGTCCTCCCACCAGCGGGGCTCGGCGCCCTGGACGTGCTCGTTCTCGTAGACGGCGTCGATCTCGGCCATGTCGTCGTCGGTGTAGCTGGCCGGCTCGATGGCGGCGTACTTGCCCTTCTCACGGGCTGTCTTGCGCTCGGTGTGGATGGCGAGCGTGCGCGAGATGCACACGATCTCGCTTCGCTGGTTCATCTTGATGCTGACGTAGGTCATCAGCACGGAGCGCTCGGCGAACTCCGACTTCTTCTCGACCACCGATTCGATGCCGCCGAAGCTGTAGAGCTGGTCGCCCTCGACGAGGGGCCGGTACCAGGTCCAGGTGCTGCCCGACACGAACACGTGGATGCCGCGGAACGACGGGCGCTTGATGCGCTCCTTCGGCGGGTCCTGGTAGAGCGGACGGTTCAGGCCGATGGCGATCATCGGCGGAGCGATCTGCGCCCCCCACCGCGTGCCGGCGCCGTAGGTCTCGGAGTTGAAGAGCGGGTTGTCGTCGCCGTAGCTCCGAGCGAAGTTCCGCATCGCGTCGTGGGTGGCGGTGGTCAGGTGCTCCCGCGCCGTCGAGGCGGAGTACACACCGACGAGCGACTTGGCCCGTTCGATGTCCTCCTCCTTGAAGGAGTAATCCGTGGCCTTCTCGAACTCGGCAGACGTCGTCGACATGCCGGGAAGACTACACACAAACAGTGCCCTCAATTGGTTCGACCGGCACCCCGAGCCCGTAGGTCGAGGTGCCGGTCGCTACCGGGCTCGCTGACCCCTACCGGGTGAGGGGGCGGCGGCCGTTGGCCATGCGGTAGACGAGCAGGCAGATGATCGCTCCGATGGTGGAGCCGATGATGCCGACCGGGCCGAGGCCCACGTCCTCACCGTCGCTGCGGAACAGGGCGTCGGCGAGGAACCCACCGACGAAGGAGCCGACGATCCCGAGGAGGATCGTGGCCGGAACGCTCATGGAGTCGTCGCCGGGGACGATCGCCCGGGCAAGGAATCCAGCGATGAGCCCGACGATCACGAGCCCGATGATGAAACCAACCATGTGTGCCTCCCTTGTGAACTGACGGAGGTTCCGTCGGCTGCGGAGGCGCTACCCCGGTGGCACCGCTTCGAGACGTGCCGTTGCCGGCGCCGTCACCCGTTGGGTGGGGCGGGGCGGTCGATCTCGAACCAGACGACCTTGCCGCCGTCGGTGGGCTCGGCGCCCCACCGGCTGGCCAGCCGGTCGAGGAGGAGGATGCCCCGCCCGCCCGGCCGGCCCTCGTCGGGCACCCGTTGGCGCGGCATGGTGGGGTCGGCGTCCTGCACGGCCACCCGCACCCGGTCGCGGTGCAGCTCCACCTCCACGCGCGGCGCCGAGGTGGCGTGCACGACGGAGTTGGTCACCAGTTCGGTGACGAGGAGCTCGACGGTGGCGAGCAGCTCGGCGTCCCGCGGATCAACCAGGCTGCGCACCAGCGCCCGAGCGGCGCGGGGCGACTCCTTCGACCGCTCGAGGTCGACGGAGACCCGTTCGACCACGGCGTCGCTGATCGACGCCGCTGCGAGCACCTCGCCCACGAACCGGTCGGCCGGGACCCGCTTCTCGACGTAGCCGACGGCGCCGCCGGCGATGGCCGCCTCCACGTACTGACGGCGGGGCAGGTTCGACACCACGACGATGGTGGCGTCGGGACAGACCCGGCGCAGTTCGGGGAGCACCTCGAGACCCCCCCGCCGGGGCATCTGCAGGTCGAGCAGGATGAGCGAGGGTTGGCGGTCGCCGGCCTGCTCGATGGCGTCGTCACCGTCGACAGCCTCGATCACCGCCCCCAGGTCGGCTCGCTCGAGGAGCGTGCGGACGAGCGCCCGCTGGTCGGGGTCGTCGTCGACGACCAGGGTCAGGAGGGGCGATGGCACGTGTCAGCCGTCCGGCTCGCCCGCCGGAAGCCAGAGGCGGAACGTGGCCCCCTCGCCAGGTGACGACGTCACCTCGACGCGGCCGCCCTGCGACTCCGCGACGGAGCGGGCGATGAAGAGCCCCAGGCCGCTGCCCGGCTTGCCACCGGCGGCACTGAGACGGGTGAAGCGGTCGAAGATGGCCTCCTGCTGCGACGGCTCGATGCCCGGGCCCTGGTCGGTCACCGCCACCACCACCTCGTCGCCGGCACGCTGCACCTCCACGAGCACCATGGTGCCAGGACTCGTGTACTTGACGGCGTTCGAGACGAGGTTGGACACCACCTGCCACGTTCGCCGGGGGTCGCCGATGGCCCAGGCGTCGGGAACGGCCCGCACCTCGACCTCGACGCCGGGAGCGGCCGTGCGTCCGTCGGCCACGCCTTCGGCCACCGTCCGGGACAGGTCGAACGGCACCCGTGCCACCTCGAGGTGACCGGCGTCGATGCGGACCACGTCGAACACGTCGTCGACGAGCGCGGCCAGGGTGCCCATCCGCTGCGTGACCAGATCGAGCGTCTCGAGCTTCTGCTCCTCGGTCGAGCGCTCCCAGTCGGTCCGCAGCAGGTGGAGGTACGACTGGATGAGGCCGACAGGCGCTCGGAGGTCGTGGGCCACGCTCGAGACCAGGTCGCTCCGCATGCGATCGACCTGCCGGAGCTGCGCGGCGGTGTCCCGCTCGCGCTCGAGGATCCCTCGCAGCGCGTCCTCGGCCAGCTTCCGCTCCGTGAGGTCACGGGTGATCTTGGCGAAGCCCGGCATGGAGCCGTCAGCGCTGACGAGCCGGGTGATGACGACGCTGGCCCAGAACCGGCTGCCGTCCTTGCGGACCCGCCACCCCTCGTTCTCCCAGCGCCCCTCCTCCAGGGCCGTGCGCAAGGCCCGCTCTGGGAGGCCGGCGGCACGGTCTTCGGGGGTGTAGAAGTTGGCGAAGCTCTCGCCGATGATCTCATCGGCCCGGTACCCCTTCAGGCGCTGGGCACCGCCGTTCCACGTGGCCACGCACCCGCCTGGATCCAGGGCGAAGATCGCGTAGTCGACCACGCTCTCGACGAGGACGTCGGCCAGGATCGTGCGGGTGGGCCCGGACGCGCCGCGCGGGGGCGGGATGCCCGGACCTCCACGATCCCTGTCCATGGTCCCCATCGTCCCACCGGTGCTACCCATCCGGGGAATCGCCAACCGCGGGCGTTTGCGCAGGTCACGCGGGAGGGAAGCCTCCGTCGATGACCTTCCACGATCAGAGCACAGCATGACGCAACGCGTGTGGCCCGGTGACGCCTACCCCTTGGGCGCCACCTTCGACGGTCTGGGCACGCGCTTCAGCGTGGTTTCGTCAGTCGCAGAGGCGGTGGAGCTCTGCCTCTTCGACGACGACGGCGGCGAACAGCGGGTCGAGCTCCCCGAACGGTCGGGTGACGTGTGGCACGGCGAGCTCCCCGATGTGCAGCCCGGCCAGCGCTACGGCTACCGAGTCCACGGCCCCTGGGACCCTGGTCACGGGTTGCGCTGCAACCCGGCCAAGTTGCTCCTCGACCCCTATGCCAAGGCCATCGAGGGCGACATCCAGTGGGACGAGGCGGTGTTCGGGCACCGGTGGGCCGATCCCGACGAGCGCAACGACGACGACTCGGCGCCCCACGTCCCGCGCTCGGTGGTCATCAACCCGTTCTTCGACTGGGCCGGCGACCGTCCACCGAAGGTGCCGTGGTCCGACACCGTGATCTACGAGACCCACGTCCGGGGGGCCACCATCCGCCACCCCGACGTCCCCGAGGAGCTCCGCGGCACCTACGGCGGCATCGCCCACCCCGCGTTCGTGGCCCACCTGCAGCAGCTCGGCGTCACGGCCGTCGAGCTGCTCCCCATCCACCAGTTCGTGCAGGACGCCCACCTCGTGGAGCGGGGGCTGGCCAACTACTGGGGCTACAACACGATCGGCTTCCTCGCGCCGGAGGGGCGCTACGCCGCACGGGGCCAGGCCGGCGAGCAGCTGCAGGAGGTGCGCCAGATGGTGCGCGATCTCCATGCCGCTGGCATCGAGGTGATCCTCGACGTCGTCTACAACCACTCCGCCGAAGGCAACCACCTCGGCCCGACCCTCAGCCTCAAGGGCTTCGACAACCCGATGTACTACCGGCTGGTCGAGGAAGACCCGCGCTTCTACTTCGACTACACGGGCACCGGGAACACCCTGAACATGCGCAGCCCGCACACGCTGCAGCTGGTGATGGACAGCCTGCGGTGGTGGGCCACCGAGGTGCACGTCGACGGCTTCCGCTTCGACCTCGCCTCCACGCTCGCCCGCAGCCTCCACGAGGTCGACCGCCTCTCGGCGTTCTTCGACATCGTGCAGCAGGACCCGGTGATCAGCCAGGTGAAGCTCATCGCCGAGCCGTGGGACGTCGGCGAGGGTGGTTACCAGGTGGGCAACTTCCCGCCCCTGTGGGCGGAGTGGAACGGCCGGTACCGCGACGACGTGCGTGACTTCTGGCGGGGCGCGCAGGTGGGCGTCGGCGAGCTGGCCCAGCGCCTGACCGGGTCGTCGGACCTCTACGAGAGCGACGCCCGCCATCCCCACGCCTCGATCAACTTCATCACCGCCCACGACGGGTTCACCCTCGCCGACCTCACCAGCTACGACGAGCGCCACAACGAGGCCAACGGCGAGGACAACCAGGACGGCGAGAGCTTCAACCGGTCGTGGAACTGCGGCGCCGAGGGCCCCACCGACGACCCCGAGGTGCTCGCCCTCCGAGCCCGGCAGCGGCGCAACCTGCTCACCACCCTGCTCCTGTCGCAGGGCGTCCCCATGCTCAGCGGCGGCGACGAGCTGGGCCGCACCCAGGGCGGGAACAACAACGCCTACTGCCAGGACAACGAGGTGTCCTGGTACGACTGGGAGGCCCTCGACGAGGAGCTCCTCGAGTTCACCGCCGGCCTCCTCGCCTACCGCCGGGACCACGCCGTGTTCCGCCGTCGCCGGTTCTTCCAGGGCCGCCCGATCCGCCGCCCCGGCGGGGCCGGTGAGGCCCTGCCGGACATCGAGTGGTTCGCGGCCGACGGCTCGGAGATGACCGACGAGCAGTGGCAGTCCGACGGCGACCACGTGCTGACCGTGTTCCTCAACGGCGACCTCGTGGAGCACGACCGTCGCGGCGAGCCGGTGGTCGACGACCGCCTGCTCCTGGTGCTGAACGGCGATCCGGAGCTGCAGAAGGTCGTGCTCCCACCAGAGGCATACGCGGACCGCTGGTGCGTGGACATCCACACCGCCACCGGCGAGCTGTCACCGGAGGGACCGCTCCTCGAAGCCGGGGCCGCCGTCGAGGTGCCGGGCCGGAGCGCGCTCGTGTTGCGGGCGCACCGTGACTGACCGCGTCGCCACCTACCGCTGGCAGCTCACCCCCGACCAGGGGTTCGCCGCCGCGGCCGCCGCGGTCCCCGACCTCGTGGCCCTCGGGATCAGCCACCTCTACCTCTCACCCATCGCAGAGGCGGTCCCCGGTTCCACCCACGGCTACGACGTCACCGACCCCACGTCGATCCGTGAGGAGCTGGGCGGGCCGGCAGCGTTCGAGGAGCTCGCTGTGGCCTGCCGGGAGGCCGGCATCGGGTTGGTCGTCGACATCGTGCCCAACCACCTGGCCGCCCACGAACGGAACCCGATGTGGTGGGACGTCCTGCGCCTCGGTTCGGCCAGCCGCTACGCGTCCGTGTTCGACATCGACTGGACGGTGACCGACCCCCTCCTGCTGCCCCTCCTCGGCGACCACATCGGGCGGGAGCTGGAGGCGGGCCGGATCGTGCTCCAGCGCAGCACCCGGGCCGATCGGCTCGTCGTGATCGGCTACCACGACCGGGCCTTCCCGTTGCGCCCCGAATCCGAGGGAGCCATCCTCGCCGCGGTCGCCCGGGCCACCGACGACGACGTCCTCGGCGTGGCGGCCCGCCTTCTCGCCCGCGGTGAGGGGCTGGTGCTGCCCGACGAGCGGGACGCCGATCTGGGTGTGGCCACCCGCACGGCGCTCGCCCGCTTGGCCGACCCCGCCACCGCCGCCGCGCTCGACGCCGAGCTGGCTGCCATCAACGCCGACCCCGATCGGCTCCAGCTGGTGCTCGACCACCAGCACCACCGCCTGGCCCGCTGGACGATGGGCGACGCCGAGCTCGGCTACCGGCGGTTCTTCGACGTCGATGCCCTGGCGGCCACGCGGATCGACGACCCGGCCACCTTCGAGCTGCTCCACGCCCTGCCCATCGAGCTGGTGGCACGCGGGTTGGTCGAGGGTCTGCGGATCGACCACGTCGACGGCTTGGCCGATCCCGCCGGCTACCTCCAGCAGCTCCGGGACCTCGTCGGGCCCGACGCGTGGCTGGTGGTCGAGAAGATCGTGCGACGGGACGAGGACCTCCCGCCGTGGCCCGTGCACGGCACCACCGGCTACGAGGTGGCCGACCTGCTCGGTGGCTGGCTCACCGACCCCGCCGGTGCCGCCGTCCTGCAGCGGGGGTGGGCGACCCGAACCGGCGAGGAGCGCTCCTATCAGGAGTTGGCCCTCGAAGCCCGGCGGGAGGTGCTGGCGAGCGGGTTCGTCGCCGACCTGGCCCGCGTCGTCGAGCGGCTGCGCGCCGTGTGCGCCCAGCGCCGCCGGCATCGCGATCACACCGCTGAGGACCTCCGGGCCACGATCACCGAACTGGCGGTCCACACCGACCGCTACCGCACCTATCCGCAGCCCGACGGCGACCGGCTGTCGGTGTCCGACGACGACCGGGCCGTGATCCTCGCCAGCCGGGATGCCGCAGCCGCGGCCGCACCCGACCTCGATCCCGAGCTCCCCGCCCTCCTCGCCGATCTCCTCCTCGGCCGCTACGAGGGACCGGCGGAGGTGGAGGTGGCCATCCGCTTCGGACAGCTCACCGGCCCGGTGGCGGCCAAGGGCGAGGAGGACACCGCCCTCTATCGCTGGCTCCCCCTCCCCCATCGCTGCGAGGTGGGCACCGACCCGTCCACGTCCACGACGCCGGCCGAGTGGCACCAGGCCTGCGAAGCAGCTCAGGAGCGGTGGCCCCAGCGGCTCACGGCGCTGTCCACCCACGACACCAAGCGCTCGGCCGACGCCCGGGCCCGCCTGGCCGCCCTCACCACCGAGCCCGACCGGCTCCTCGACACGTTCGACCGCTGGGTGAAGGCCCTCGGGGCCGACGACGGAGCCGTCGACCCCGGCTCGGCTTGGCTCACCTTCCACGCCCTGGTGGCCGCCTGGCCGCTCGACGCCGACCGGGCCTGGACGGCGGTGTCGAAGTCGGTGCGGGAAGCCGGCCTCCGCACCTCGTGGGTGGCTCCCGACGACGCGTTCGAGGACCAGCTGCGGGCGCTGGTGGACGACGCCCTCACGAGCCCCGAGGCGCAGGGCCTGCTGGACGACCTCGTGGCGGCGTCGGCGGATGCGGCCGATCGCGCCGCGCTGGCCCAACTGCTGGCCCAGCTGCTCGCCCCGGGCGTGCCCGACGTGTACCAGGGCGGCGAAGGGTGGGACCGCACACTGGTCGACCCGGACAACCGCCGACCGCCCGATCCCGACGTCCGCCGCCGGCTCGTGGAGGCCGCCCGCGCCACCGGCCCCGTCGAGGCGTGGTCCGACGCCGAGGCCCGGGCCAGCGGCCTCCCACGCGCGATCGTGCTCCACCGGGCCCTGGCCATGCGTCGTCGCCATGCCGAGG
>JALYWQ010000108.1 GCA_030852625.1 Actinomycetota bacterium | reverse complement strand
GTTGTCGAACAGCTCGATGTCCGGGTCGAGGTAGAGCACGCAATCGGCCTGGTCGACGAGATGCCGAAGCACGAAGGGCTTCACCGAGGTGGCGAACTCGGTCACGTCGTACATGGTGGCCATGCGGCGCCACCCGATCGGGCCGAATTCGATGTCGCCGACGGTGAGGAGTTCGCACCAGTCGAGGGAGGTCTTTTTGACCTCGTCGGGGTGGTCGACCACGCAGACGACGAAACGGGCGTCCGGATGGTGCTTCTCTACCGAACGGGCGAGGACACGGGCTTGCGGGAGGTAGTTGTGGGCCACGATGGTGCAGATGACGAGCCCGCCGCTCAGCGCCTGACCGCGCGTTGATCCCGTCATCGGCGCCCGCACCTGGCGACGGGCCGATGGCCCTGTGGCAAGGTTCGATGATGGGCCCTCGTTCCGAGTCCGTCGCCGTCGTGGTGCCGGTCCTTCATCGCCCTCACCTCGCTGCTCCCTTCATGGACTCGCTGACACGGTCGGGGGCCGACGCGAACGCCTTCTTCGTGTGCGACCACGCCGACCTCGAGGAGCAGGCGGCCGCCGCGGCAGCGGGGGCGAGCGTACTTCTCAACCCCTCTCCCCGGACGACCTTCGCGGTGAAGGTCAACCACGGGTACCGCAGCACGATCGAGCCGTGGATCCTCGTGGTCGGCGACGACGTGCGGTTCACCCCCGGGTGGTTCGATGCGGCGCTCGTCGCCGCAGGCGAGCAGTACCACCTCGTCGGCACCAACGACCTCAGCGGCCTGGACCGGCGGGTCCTCGCCGTACACCCGCTGGTCCGGCGGTCGTGGGTCGACGAGCACGGTGCCTCGTGGGACGGTCCCGGGACACTGGCCCACGAGGGCTACCGGCACTGCTTCGTCGACAACGAGTGGACGGCGGTCGCCCACCAGGCCGGCGTGCTCACCTTCGCGGCGGATGCGGTGATCGAGCACCTCCACCCCGAGTTCGGCAAGGCCGCGGTCGACGAGGTCTACGCCCGGGGCCGCCGCTCCTACGAACGCGACGAGCGCCTCTGGCTCCAGCGGGCAGCCGAGTTCGCCGGTTGAAGGGGCGTCAGCCCGTGCGGACGGGCTGGAGGTCGCCGGCCACGTCCGAGTCGCCCGGCTGCTCGGCCGACGACCGCGAGGAGGTCGCCAGGCCGGGTCGGATCTCGCCGACCACGAGCTCGTCGGCGTGGGCGGCGATGAACCGGTCGAGCGGCTCTTGGATGCCCGCTCGGTAGACGGCCTCGATCAGCCGCTGGGCTCCGCCGGGCGACACCACGTACGCGAACGTCCCGCCGGCGAACCGATCCCAGCGCATGGGTTCGACCCGGCGCTCGGTCACCCCCAGCGGGTCGGGCTCCAAGGCCGGATCGGCGTGGTACCCGACGAACAGCAGATCCCACCCGGGTAGGAGGTCGTCGGCTTCGTCGATGCACCAGTCGGCTTCCGACAACGCGTGCTCGGCCAGCTCGACGTCGTCCTCCAGCACGACCGTGCCGGGCCCGGGGCGGTCGGCGGCGTCTCCCCAGGCCGAGAGGTGCGTGAGGGCGTGGGCCATGACGGCCCGGCGGCCGTCGAACCGGTTGCCGGCGAACACCTCGAGCAGTTCGGGCGGGGCGATGAGCGACCGGCCGTCGACGGCCTCCCGCAAGCGGATGCGCTCGGCGGCTGCTTCGCCGAGCGCTCGGGCGGCCTGGCGACGAAAGGCTCGACGACGGTCGGCCCGGCGAGCGAGGTTGCACACCTCCACCGCCAGACGGGGCTCCGAGGATCCGTCCTGGGCCACGCCCGCCATGGCGGCGGGACCGACGGGCGCCCCGTGGGCAGCTCGGTTGGCCTCGATCCGAGCCCGTTCCCGGTCGGGGACGTCGGGGTCGGCCAGGGCGCGCTCGCTCAGGGCCAGGCCGCCGTCGACGTCACCCGTCTGGAAGGCGATGACGGCCAGCTCGTCGAGGGGCCGCCAGGTGTAGGCGCTCGGCACCACGAACAACGTGTCGGGTGGGCGGGAGAGGGCGGCGGCCCGCTCGGCCCAGACCCGCGCCTGGTGGTGGTCGCCCACCACGCGGAGACGTCGGGCCAGGTCGAGGAGCGGTTCGGCCCGGGTCGGACGGTGCTCCCACGCGTCGAGGAACGCCGCCTGCACCTCGGGCCACGCCGTGCCGAGCTCGTCGAGGGCCCGAGCTCGCTCCAGCAGGGCGACGAACACCTCTTCATCCCATCCGCCCATCCGGGCGCGGTGTTCGTACCAGTGCACGGCGGCGGCGAGGTCGCCGGCGTCGCGGCAGCTCTGGGCGAGGTAGAGCACCGTTCGCCCGTCGTCCGGACGGCGGGCCAGCTCCTGCTCCAGCAGCCTCCGGTCCTCGTGGAACCGGTCCGGGCGACGGCTGCGGGCCCCGGCCGACCGGGCTTCGACGTGGTAGCTCCCGCGCAGGGCCACCACCGGCACGGGTGGGTCGCACACTGCGACCTCGTGCACGGCCCCCTCGTAGCGCCACGGCAGGTCGAGCCGGAGCAGCTGGGCCCGCCAGGTCTCGAGGTCGCCGTCCTCCAACAGGAGGCGCAGTGCGTACCCGCCCTCGGTGAGCCCGTCGAGATCGGGGGATCCCACCAACCGGTCGTCGGCGTCGTGGACCCAGGCGTAGGTGGCCCGACCCCGGCACAGCTCCAGGGCCTCGGACCGGTTGTGGCCGAAGTCGACCCAGGGCCGCTCGACGAGGAGCCCGGCGATCCCGGCGGCGTCGAAGTAGTCGGCGACCACCCGCATCGTGGCATCGGTGGAGCCGGTGTCCACGACCACCCAGGTGTCGAGGTGCTCGACCACCGAATCGAGCGCGCCCACCACGACATCGGCCTCGTCACGGACGATCATGCAGAGGCAGACCGTCGGTTTCACCGCCACCTCATCCCGAAGGAAAACGCAGAAGACCGCACCCAGGGCCGGAGGCCCGGAGCGCGGTCTTCAACGAGATCTAGTTGATGATGTTGATATTGCCGCCGCCGGTGCCACCAGCACCGGGCAGGCAGGCCCCGAGGGCGGCAGGCGCAGCCACGACAGCTGCACCGATGCCGAGCTTGCGCAAGAAGTCTCGCCGGCTGTTCTCGCTCACTTGATTTCCTCCCGTGGGGGTTGTCTGAAGATCGGCGAAACCCTATCGCAGATCGCCCGAGCGTCAAGAGATCGAAACATTTGTCCCCTAGGGGGCGCCCGTCGCCTGGCGGGATCTCCTGGGATGGCCGTAGGCTGGCTCGTCTGTAACCCCCATCTGAGGGCAGTAGCTCAACTGGCAGAGCAGCGGTCTCCAAAACCGCAGGTTGGGGGTTCGAGTCCCTCCTGCCCTGCTCCTTTCCCCGTACCCCAGGAACGTCCACGTCATGGCGATGAACCGTCAGCAGAAGCGCATGCTCCAGCGGCAAGGCCAGCTGGGCGCCGATGGTGAGCCCGCAGCCCGCAAGCGGCAGGCCCCCCCGGCACCCCGGCCCTCCAAGGAGCCCCGCACCACGCCCGTCCAGTTCCTGCGGGAGGTTCGTGGTGAGTTGCGCAAGGTCGCGTGGCCCACTCGGGCCGAGGTCATCAACTACTCGATCATCGTGCTCGTCGCCGTCATCCTCCTCACCGCCTACGTCGCCCTGCTCGACTACGGCTTCGGTGAGGTCCTCCTGAAGTTGTTCGAACGATGAGCTCCTACGACACCACCGCTGCAACCCATCCCGACACCGATCTGGTCGACCAGGCCGCCGAGGACGCCGTCGAGGCGGCCGCCGGCGAGACCGACATCGACACCAACGACCTCGTCACCGCCGCCGATGCGGCCGTCGAGGCCGAGGCCGGCGAGACCGAGATCGAAGCGCCCGGCGCTCCCGACGTCGCCGACGCTGTCGACGCCGACGTCGAGGTCACCGATGCCGAGGACCTGCTCGAGGAGGCCAGCGCGCCGCCCGTCGAGTCGCCGTTCAGCCGGCCGGGCCGCTGGTACGTCGTCCACACGCAGTCGGGGTACGAGAAGAAGGTCAAGCAGAACCTCGAGGCCCGCACCTCGTCCATGAACATGGAGGAGCGGATCCACGAGGTCGTCATCCCGATGGAGGACGTCGTCGACTTCAAGGGCGGCAAGAAGGTCGTCGTCCAGAAGAAGATGTTCCCCGGCTACCTGCTGGTCCGTTGCGAGCTCGACGACGACAGCTGGTACGTGATCCGCAACACCCCGGGCGTCACCGGGTTCGTGGGCCAGGGCGCCAAGCCCTCCCCGCTGCCTCGACGCGACGTCGAGATGTTCCTCACCGTCTCCACCGAGACCACCGAGGAGGTCGCGGCCCGGGCCAAGCCCCGCCTCGAGTACGAGATGGGCGAGACGGTGCGGGTCAAGGAAGGTCCCTTCGCCGACTTCTCCGGCGAGATCATCGAGATCAACGAGGACCAGCTCAAGCTCAAGGTCCTGGTCAACATCTTCGGCCGGGAGACCCCCGTCGAGCTCGAGTTCTCCAAGGTCGCCAAGCTGTAATCGGGCGCGCCGGCTGGCGCGCCCGCCGATCGAGCGAGCAGACTGGTTCGCCGCCCATCTGAGGGCGATCCGCTCGCGAACGTGCAAGGAGTTGGCCCCATGGCCAAGAAGAAGGTCCTGGCTGTCGTCAAGATCCAGATCCCCGCTGGCCAGGCCACCCCGGCCCCGCCCGTCGGTACCGCCCTCGGCCCCCACGGCGTGGCGATCATGGACTTCTGCAAGGCCTACAACGCGGCCACCGAGGCCCAGCGGGGCACGATCGTGCCCGTCGAGATCACGGTCTTCGAAGACCGTTCCTTCACGTTCGTCCTCAAGACCCCGCCCACGCCGGTGCTGATCCGTCAGGCCGCCGGGCTCGAGAAGGCTGCCGTGAACCCCGGTCGTGAGACCGTCGGGTCGATCACCGAGGCCCAGGTCGCCGAGATCGCCGGCATCAAGATGCCCGACCTCAACGCCAACGACCTCGAAGCCGCCAAGCTCCAGGTCCGTGGCACCGCTCGTTCAATGGGCGTGGAGGTGAAGGCGTAAGCCTTCGCCTCGACGCCTTGGGGACGCAGCGCGTCCAATGGTTTGACCTAAGCAACATCCATCACCGTCTCGCTCCGGGAGCACCTCGCCCGGCGGACGTACCAACGAGGGAGCCAGACATGGCGAAGGGCAAGAAGTACATCGACGCGGCGAAGAAGTTCGACCGCGACCAGCTGTTCACCCCGGCCGAGGCCGTGGAGATGGCTCGGAACCTCGGCACGGCCAGCTTCGACGAGTCGATCGAGGTCGCGATGCGGCTGGGCGTCGACCCCCGCAAGGCCGACCAGGTCGTGCGAGGCACCGTGGCCCTGCCGTCCGGCTCGGGCAAGGACGTCCGGGTGGCCGTGTTCGCCGCCGGCGACGCCGCCGCAGCGGCCCGTGC
>JALYWQ010000316.1 GCA_030852625.1 Actinomycetota bacterium | reverse complement strand
CGTCGGCGCCATCGTGAACGGCGTCCTCGAGAACGCCGAGGCCGAGCCGACGACCACCACGACCACCGTCGCTCCGACCACCACGACCACCGCTCCCCCGCCGGTGCAGGCGTCGACCACGGTGGTGTCCTCGGCGACGGGCGCCGACTGGGCGACCTTCGATGCGCCCAACGGCAACCAGGTCGGCACCACCGGCACCTGGTACGGCTACCCGATGACCCTGCCGGTGATCGACGAGCAGCCGGGCTGGTACCACGTGCGGCTGCCCGAGCGACCCAACGGCAAGACGGCCTGGGTCCGGGCCGAGGACGTCGTCACCTCCACCACCCCGTGGCGGATCGTGATCTCGCTCAGCAACCCCCGCCTCCACGTGTACAAGGACGGCTACTGGCAGTTCGACATGCCCGCCGGCCTCGGCAAGGCGTCGACCAAGACCCCGCCCGGCAACTACTTCGTGGCCGTGATCGAGCGGAACCTCAGCGGCGGCTACGGCGATCCGGTGCTCAACCTCTCGGCCCACTCCGAGGACATCGTCAGCTGGCAGGGCTCGGGCGACGCCATCATCGCCATCCACGGCCAGATCTCCCAGAGCTCGGCCAACCGGATCGGCACCGCCGGCACCTACCTCTCCAACGGCTGCGTCCGGCTGCACTTCGCCGACCAGGCCAAGCTGATCGACATCCCCGTCGGCACGCCCACCGACATCATCAACGAGGACCCGCTGGCGCTCGGCAAGGCCGGTCCGGCCGCCGCCGCACCCGGGTCAGCCGCCGCCCAGCCCCCCGAGGTGGTCGCTCCCGTTGAACCCGTGCAGTGAGCGTCGCGGCCCGCTCGTCGAGATCTTCGTGATCGACGCCGGGGCGACGAACATCCGCCACGACACCTGATCGTCCACGCCGAGGGCCCACGCCACGGCGGCCTTGATCGGCGACACGTGTGACACGACGACCACGTCGGCCTCGGCCGCTTCATCGGCCAGGTCCTCGCACGCCGCCCGCACCCGCTCGCCGAGGCCGCTGAGCGATTCACCGCCCTCGGGCGCGAAGTCGATGTCGGACTGCCAGCGCTGCCAGTAGTCCTTCGGCACCTCGACCAGCTTGGTGCCCTCGAGGGACCCGTAGTCGAGCTCGATCCAACGCTCGTCGACGGTGACCGGCAGGCCGAAGGCCTCGGCCGTCTCCCTCGTGCGGGCCAGCGGGCTGCACACCACCCGAGCCGGCCGCATCGTTTCGAGCAGGTGATCGGCGGTGGCGGCGGCCTGCTGGCGGCCGAGGTCGTCGAGAGACGGGTCGGCCCGACCGAGGAGCCGGCCGGCGGCGTTGGTGGCGGTGCGGCCATGACGGACGACGATCAGCACGGCGGCGTCGCCCCCACGGTCGTCACCGGTTCCTCGGCGCGGCCGGCAGGCGACCGGTGGTGAGGAGCTCCTGGCGGCGGGATGCGTCGGCCAAACCGAACTGCCGCCAGGCCCAGGCGAGGGCGGCCACGCCGACCAGTTCGAGCACCACGTTGAAGGCACCCCGGCCGAGCTCGGGGAGCTCGGAGGTGGACCACTCGGTGCCGAAGAACGGCCACCAGAAGGCGTGGTCGTCGGTCCACGCGCCGTCGAGCACGAGGTGCAGCATCATGCCGATCGGGATGCCGAGCAGGCGTCGTTGCACGAGTCGCCGACCCCGAGCACCCACCATCACGAGCACCAACACCGCGGCGGCGCCGACGAGGCTGTGCAGGATGCGGGGCTCGCCGAACGGGAGCTCGAGCAGTGGGACGATCGACCCCACGGCCACGTAGCGGTAGTCGGCGCCCGGGCTCGAGAACACCGCCCACACGATCAGCACCGCGGGGACGACGAACCAGAGCAGCACGGTGCGACCCGGCGGCCTAGCGGGCGAGGAGCCGGCCGCACTCCTCGCAGTTGGCCGGCTCGTCGGGCCCGAGCTTCTTGAGGCGGGCCACCTCCACCGCGGAGAGCTGCAGGTGGCAGCCGCCGCAGTTGTTGCCGACCAGGCGGGCGATGGCGATGCCGCCGAGCTGCTTGCGGAGGTGCTCGTACTGCTCGAGGAGGTCGGCGTCGACGCTGGCGGCCAGCTCGTTGCGACCGGCTCGATTGGCCTCGAGCTCGGCGTCGACGTCGACCTCGGCCTCGGCGATGCGGGCCCGCAGGGCGGCGGCCTGCTCGTCGGCGGCGCCCCGCTCCGAGGCGAACCCCGCCACCGCACCGTCGAGGGGCTCGATCTGCTCCATGAGCTCGAGCTCCTGGTCCTCGAGCTGCGAGATCCGCCGCTTCAGCGCCCCGATCTCGTCCTGCATGGCCTGCAGCTCGCGGGGGTTGCTGATGGTGCCGCTGTAGAGCTGCTTGTCGTGGGCGGTGGCCTTGTCACGGATCGTCGTGATCTCGTCCTCGAGGCGCTGCTGCGCCCGCTGCAGCTCGTGGCGACGCTCCTCCACCTCGGTGGCCTGGCGCTCCACCGACGCGATCAGGTCCATCACCTTGGCCAGCTCCACCCGGTCGGGGTTGTTGGCCTTGCGGTGCTCCAGCTGGTCCGCGGCGGTGTCGTGCTCCTGCACCGCCAGAAGGGCATCCCACTTGCTCATCGCCGTCGATCCTCGCACACGATCAGTGGGACGCCGACACGCACCGCTCAGTCGTTGAAGGGGAAGCCTGGTGGGAAGCGGTCGACGGTGGTCGGGGTCGGGATGCTCGGCGGCGGGCGGGTGTCGCGCGGGTTGCGGGGCAGGGTCGGGTAGCCGGGCGGCACGGTCACGCCGGGCGGGAAGGTCGGGAACGGGATCTGGCCGGGGGTCAGGGGCGACACCGTCGTGGTGGTCGCCACGGCGCCGCCGAGGTCGATGTCACGGTCGAGCTCGAGGAAGCGTCCGCCGCGAGTGGGCTGGGGGTCCTTGTAGTCGCGCTCCGCCTTCCCGTCGTGCCAGGCCCGCATGTAGCGACCCCAGATCTCGGCGGGGTACGAGCCGCCGGTGATGCCCCGGCCGCCGAGGCGCACCTCCTGGTTGTCGGTGGGCGACCCGATCCACACCGCGGTGGAGAGGTAGGGCGTGAAGCCGACGAACCAGCCGTCGCTCGAGTTCTGGGCCGTACCCGTCTTGCCGGCGGCGTGCTGGCCCGGGATGCGAGCACGGGTGCCGGTGCCGGACTGCACGTTCTGCTCGAGCACCTGGGCCGCCAGCCGGGCGCTCTGCGGGGACGCCGCTCGCGACGAGCTGTCGTCGTGCTCGAACAGCGTCTCGCCGTCGCGGGTCTCCACCCGTTCGATGTAGTACGGCTCGTGGTGCTCCCCGTCGGCCGCGATGGAGGCGTAGGCCGAGGCCATCTCGAGGGGGTGCACCTCCTTGGTGCCGAGCGGCATCGAGACCACCTCCTCGAGCGGCGTGCTGATGCCCATCTTCTTGGCCTGCTCCACCACGTTGTCGATGCCGACGATCTGGCCCAGCCGCACGTAGGCGCAGTTCGACGAGCTGAGGGTCTGCGAGGTGATCGATCCCACGCTGCCGCCGCCGCCGTCGAAGTTCTCCACCTCGTAGGGCTCGATCAGGCCCGGGAGGTTGTCGAACCGGCAGGGCCCGGTGCCGTTCACGGTGTCGTTCGGGACGTAGCCGTTCTCGAGCAGGGCCATGAGCACGAACACCTTGAACGACGACCCGCCGGATCGGCCCTTGCCCTGAGTGGCGATGTTGAGGCGCTTCTCCTCGTAGCCGGAGTTGCCGACCATGGCCCGGATGGCACCGGTGCCCGGCTCCACCGACACCACCACGCCGGTGGCGTTGCGGGCGGTGCCGGTCTTGGGGTCGGGAGCGATGGGCGCCAGGCCCGGGGGCGTGCCCTCGGGGGCCAGCGAGGCGAGCACCTCGTCGCGGGCCTTGGTGGCCAGCTCCTGGGCCTTCGGGTCGAGCGTGGTGTAGATGCGCAGGCCGCCCCGGAAGATCTTCTTCTCCCGCTCCGAGGGCGTGTCGCCGAGGCGGGGGTCGTCGCGCAGCTCCTTGCGCACCTCCTCCACGAAGTAGCTGTTGGGTTGCGGGATGACCTGGTTGATCTCGGTGGGCAACGGGTCGTCGCGCATGGCGTCGGCGTCGGCGGGGTGGAGCCGGCCGAAGTCGACCATCCGGTCGAAGGCCAGGTTGCGACGGGCGGTGGCCCGCTCCGGGTGGCGGATGGGGTCGTAGTAGCCCGGGTTGGCGATCATCCCGGCCAGCAGGGCGGCCTGGCTGGTGGACAGGTCGGCGGCGTCGATGCCGAAGTAGGTCTCGGCCCCGGCCTGCACGCCGTAGGCGCCGTTGCCCAGGTACACGGTGTTGAGGTAGCGCTCGAGGATCTCGTCCTTGGTCATCGACCGCTCGAGGCGGCCGGCCAGGACGGCCTCCCGGGCCTTGCGGTCGACGGTCTGGTCCGCACCGAGGATCTCGGTCTTGATGAGCTGCTGGGTGAGGGTGGAGCCGCCCTGCACCGTCTGGCCCTCGTCGACGTTGCGGATGAGGGCCCGCAACGTGGCCCGCAGGTTCACACCGTCGTGGATGTAGAAGTTCTCGTCCTCCACCGCCAGCACCGCGTCGACCACCGTGTCGGGGATCTCCTTGAGCGGGATGGGCTGGCGGTCGATCTCGGCCCGGAAGGCGGCGAGGATCGACCCGTCGGCGGCGTAGACGTAGGACCGCTGGTCGAGGGGCCCGAGGTCGAGCTCGGGCACGTCGTTGGCGTTGGCGTTGGCCAGGGCATCGGCGGCGGGCAGCAGCGCGACGGTGGCCCCCGCCAGGCCAGTGCCGGCGAGCACGACGATGATCGTGAGGCGGAGGAGGAAGCTGCGCACGTGGAGGCTCGATGGTACTGGTCGATTTCGACCAGCAGCCCGTCACCTACCCGGCGGTAGCGTGCCCAACCATGGCTCACGCACGTCGGTTCCGGTTCGGCATCCAGCTCCACAACGCCACCTCGGCGGCCGACTGGGCCGAGCAGGCCCGCAAGGCCGAGGACCTCGGCTACGACACCCTCTTCATGCCCGACCACTTCGGCGAGCAGCTGGCGCCGGTGCCCGCCCTGCAGGCGGCCGCCGACGCCACCACCACGCTGAAGGTCGGCGCCCTGGTGTTCGACAACGACTACAAGCACCCCGTGGTGCTGGCCAAGGAGATGGCCACCCTCGACGTGCTGTCGGGCGGGCGGCTCGAGTTCGGCATCGGCGCCGGGTGGATGAAGTCCGACTACGACCAGTCGGGCATCCCGATGGACGCCCCCGGCGTGCGGGTGAGCCGCATGGAGGAGGGCATCGCCGTGCTCAAGGGCTGCTTCGCCGACGGGCCCTTCTCCTTCGCCGGCGACCACTACCAGATCACCGAGCTCAACTCGCTGCCCAAGCCGGTGCAGCGCCCCGGCCCCCCGTTCCTCATCGGCGGCGGGGCCAAGCGGGTGCTGTCGATCGCGGCGCGGGAGGCCGACATCGTCGGGATCAACCCGAACCTGCGGTCGGGGGCGGTCGACAAGGAGACCGTGGCCGACGCCACCGCCGAGTCGTTCGACCAGAAGGTGGCGTGGGTGCGGGAGGCGGCGGGACCGCGGTTCGACGACCTCGAGCTGAACCTGCTGGTGTTCGTGGCCGTCGTGACCGACGACCGGCAGGCGATGGCGGAGATGCTGGCCGGCGGGTTCGGCGTCACCCCGGAGGCCGCGCTCTCGATCCC
>JALYWQ010000001.1 GCA_030852625.1 Actinomycetota bacterium | reverse complement strand
GCCTCGGCGAGGGCCACGGCGGTGGCAGCGCCGATGCCTCGGCCGGCGCCGGTGACCACGGCGACCTGGCCGTCGAGCTTGAAGCGGTCCTGGATCATGGCCGGGAGCATGGCACGACCGATGGGTTCGGGCCCTCCGGCACGTCGAATGGGTGAAATCCCTGATTGCGTGACCGCCGGTAACCCGTACAGTGTACGGAGGTCGTCGGCGGACGACCCTCGTCACCTTCCCCCGGAGGATCAGCTGTGTTCGCTCGTCTCGGTTCCTGGTGCGTACGGCGCCGGAAGTCAGTGGTCATCGCCTGGGTGGTCGGCGTCATGTTCATCGGGTTCGTGTCGAGCGCGGTGGGCACCACCTACGAACAGGACTTCAGCCTCGAAGGCTTCGAGAGCACCGATGGCCTCGAGAACCTCGAGGAGCACTTCGGGGGCTTCGGCGGCGGCGTTCCCGGCAGCATCGTCTTCGAGAGCGATGCCGGCGCCGACGACCCCGAGGTCAAGGCCCGGATGGAGCAGCTCTTCACCACCTTCCGGGCCCTCGCCGAGCCCGGCGAGCCCGACCTCGACGGTGACGAGCGGTTCGACTGGCTCACCGACGAGCAGCGCGACGAGATGGCCGCCGGCGAGCTCGAGCTCTTCGACGGGATGATCCTCGCCAGCCCCTACGAGCCGGAGGGTGCGGCGCAGATCAGCGAGGACCGCACGATCGCCTTCGCCAACATGGAGCTGCCCGGCGAGGACTGGATGGACGCCATGGAGGTCGGCTCGGTCCTCAAGGAGATCCTCCCTGAGGGCGACGGCCTCCGCATCGAGATCGGCGGCATGGCCTACGCCGAGTTCGAGGAGCCCTCCACCGAGGCCCTCGGCATCGCCTTCGCCATCGTGATCCTCGTGGTGGCCTTCGGCTCCGTGCTCGCCATGGGCCTGCCGATCGGCGTGGCCCTCGCCGGGATCGCCGCCGGCTCGATGGTGGTCGGCCTGCTCTCGAACCTCATCGAGATGCCCGACTTCGCCACCTTCCTGGGGATCATGATCGGCCTCGGCGTCGGCATCGACTACGCGCTGTTCATCGTCACCCGCTATCGGGAGAACCTCCACCACGGCCACACCATCGAGGAGTCGGTCTCGATCGCCATCGACACGGCGGGCCGGGCGGTGGCCTTCGCCGGGCTCACCGTGGTGGTCTCGTTCCTCGGGATGATGGTGATGGGCGTGGCCTTCATCTCCGGCCTCGCCGTCTCGGCGGCGGGCATCGTGCTGATGACGGTGGCCGCCTCGCTCACCCTCCTGCCGGCCCTCCTCGGCTTCGCGGGTCAGAACATCGAGCGCACCAAGTGGCGGGGCGTGGTCGCCACCGGCTTCGCGGCCCTCGGCCTCATCGGGTTCGGCCTCAAGCTGCCGGCCCTCAGTGGCGTGGGCTTCCTGCTGGCGGTCGTCACGCTCCTTCTCGGCTTCGTGCTGAAGCCGCTGCAGCAGGAGCTCGTGCGGAAGGAGCCGAAGCCGATCCGGCAGACGGGCTGGTTCCGGTGGAGCCGGTTCATCCAGCACCATCCGTGGACCGCCGCCCTCGCCGGCGCCGCCATCCTGATCGTGCTGGCGCTGCCCACCCTCGGGATCCGGCTCGGGTTCTCCGACGAGGGCAACTACGACGAGAGCACCACCACCCGTCAGGCCTACGACCTCATCGCCGAGGGCTTCGGTCCGGGCTTCGCGGGGCCGTTCGTCCTCACCGTCGAGGTCGACGACGCCGTCGACCAGTCGGTGCTCGACGACATCACCGCCGCCGTCGCCGCCGACCGCGGGGTCGCCATGGTGGCGCCCCCGGTCTCCGACGCCATGCTCCGGCAGTTCCGGGGCCAGGACCCCGGCGAGGTCGGCGCCTACCTCTGGCAGGTCACGCCCACCTCGAGCCCCGAGGACGAAGCCACCTACCAGCTGGTCGACCGCCTCCGCGACGAGGTGCTCGCCCCCGGCGAGGCCGCCCTCGGCACCAACATCGACGTCACCGGCGCCGTGGCCGGCAACGTCGACTTCTCGAACCTGCTCGCCAAGCGGATGCCGTACTTCTTCGCCGCCGTGCTCGTGCTGTCGTTCGTGCTGATGATGGCGGTGTTCCGGTCCGTGCTCGTGCCGCTGAAGGCCGTGATCATGAACCTGCTGTCGATCGCAGCGGCCTACGGCATCACCGTCGCCCTCGTGCAGTGGGCGTGGTTCAGCGACCTCACCGGGCTCCAGTCGGGCCCCATCGAGAGCTTCGCCCCGATGATGTTCTTCGCCATCGTGTTCGGGCTGTCCATGGACTACGAGGTGTTCCTGCTCTCCCGGGTGAAGGAGGAGTGGCACCGCACCGGCGACAGCCACATCTCGGTGGCCAACGGCCTGGCCGCCACCGCTCGGGTGATCACCGCAGCGGCCGCCATCATGGTGTTCGTCTTCGGCGCCTTCCTGCTCGAGAACGACCGCACCTTCAAGCTGTTCGGTGTGGGCCTGGCCTCGGCGATCTTCCTCGACGCCACCGTCGTCCGGATGCTCCTCGTGCCCGCCACCATGGAGCTCCTCGGCGACCGCAACTGGTGGCTCCCGAAGTGGCTCGACCGGATCCTTCCGAACATCGACGTCGAGGGCACCCCCGACACCATCTCCGACTTCGACGACGAGGACGAGTCGGGCAAGGAGCCCGAGAAGGAGCTGACCCCGGTCTGACCGGGTCCGGGATACCGTTCCCGCATGGCGAGGATCTCGTTCCCCGAGCGCGGCATGGGCGAACACGTCGACTGGACGCTCCTGCGCCCGCAGATGGCGATGGGCATGGGCGCGCTGTCCGAGGCCGTCTACGGGCACTCCCAGCTGGCGGTGCGCGAGCGGGAGGCGGCCCGGTGGACGATCGCGCTGATCAACCACTGCGCCGTCTGCCAGGGCACCCGCCCGGCTGACGGCGCCGAGCACGGCACCGACGACGGCTTCTACGCCGAGGTGGCCGACTGGCGGGCCAGCACCACGCTCACCGACCGGGAGAAGGCGGCCGCCGACTTCGCCCAGCACTTCGCCCTCGACCACCTCGCCATGGACGACGCCTTCTGGGCCCGCATGCACGAGGTCTTCGCCGACGACGAGCTGGCCGACCTCACGATCTGCTGCGGGATGTGGCTCGGCATGGGTCGGGCCATGGCCGTGGTCGGGGTGCAGCCGCCCGACGAGCACCTGCTCGTCTGATCGCTCCGCCCTCGAGCGGGCCGGTCAGAGCGACCGGAACATCCCGCCGTCCACGAGCACCTGCGCACCGTTGATGTAGGAGCCGGCGTCGCTGGCCAGCAGGATGGCCAGGCCGACGATGTCGGCGGGCACGCCGAGCCGGCCGAGGGGGTTGATCCTGGCGAAGCCCTCCCGCATCTCCGGCGACCACGCCTGCGCGATGTCGGTGTCGAAGGCTCCCGGGATGACCAGGTTGGCCCGCACCTTCGGGGCCCACGTGCCGGCCAGGGCGAGGGTCAGCGCGTTGAGGCCGGCCTTGGCCATGGCATAGGGGAGCTCGTGGGCGGTGGGTCGCAGGGTGCCGGCGGTGGACACGTTGATGATCGAGCCACCGTCGCCCTCGGCCATGCGGGTGCCGATGAGCGACGAGAGGCGGAAGGGCCCCCGGGCGTTGACGGCGTGGACCTTGTCGTAGAGGTCCTCGGTGACCGACGGGAGGTCGGGGTAGAGCGGCGACATGCCGGCGTTGTTGACGAGGACGTCGCAGCGACCGAACTCGGCGTGGACGGCGTCGGCCAGCGCCTCGGCGTCGTCCCACCGTCCCGCGTGGAAGGCGACGGGGAGGGCCCGGCGGCCGGTGGCGGCGGTGATCTCCTCGGCCGCCACCGTGCAGGCGTCGAGCTTCCGGGACGCGATCACCACGTCGGCGCCGGCGGCGGCCATGCCCTCGGCCACCGCCCGCCCGATGCCGCGCGAGCCGCCCGTGATGATCGCCACCTTGCCGTCGAGTTGGAGCTGCATGCCGTCACCCTGCCACGGGCGCCTCACGTCACGTGCAGCAGAACCAGACGAGCTTCTCCTGGCGGCGGGTCTCGCAGCCCCAGCTCTTGCTGAGCCGCTGGACGATGAACAGGCCCCGCCCGCTGGTGGCCTGCGGGCCCGGGTTGCGGAGCTGGGGTTGGTGGGCCGGGTCGTGGTCGACGACGGTGACGGTGACCTCGTGGCGGTCGGCCTCGATGTGCACCTCGAACTCGGTGGCCGCGTGGCGCACGGCGTTCGTGCACAGCTCGCTGACGAGCAGGAGCACGGTGTCGACGTCGCCCTCGTAGCCGCTCGAGGACAACACGTCCGCGACCAGGTGTCGAGCCGCCCGGATGCTCGCCAGGCGGGGCGGGAACTCCTGCGTTCGATCGATGCACAAAAGGTACGGCGCTCCGATCCCTGTTTTCTGGGACCCCGCGTGGTGGGTCCCCCTACGGGTACTCGACAGGGAGGGGTTGCAGCCCCCACGCTGGGGGGATGGCAGGCTCCGTGCCCTCATCGATCACCCTTCCCGACGCGTCGAGCGCCGTACCCTCGGACGGTCGGCGCGCCCGCCGCCATCGCAGCCGGGACCTCGCCGTCGACGCGGTGCTCGACCTGCTCAACGACGGCATCGCCCGTCCGACCGCCCAACAGGTGGCCGAGCGGTCGGGGGTGTCGCTGCGCTCGATCTTCCGGATCTTCGAAGACGTCGAGAACCTCCACGCCACCGCGGCCGCCAAGCAGCAGGACCGGGTCCGCCACCTCTTCGTCAACGTCGACCCCGACGGTGCGCTGGACGACCGGGTCGATGCCATCGCCCGGGTCACCGCCGGCGTGTACGCCACCGTGGCGCCGGTCCGTCGGGCCGCCCTCCGGGCCGCACCGGGCTCGGACGTCCTGCAGGCCGAGCTCGACCGGGCCCGGGTGTGGCTCAAGCGGGAGATCGACCGGGTGTTCGCCACCGAGCTGGCCGGCCGGGACGACGACGGCATCACCTACGCCGCCGTCGAGGCGGCCCTCAGCTTCGAGGCGTGGGATCAGCTCCGCAGCGGGCAGCGGGCCAGTGCGACCCGCACGAAGGCGGTGACGGTGCGCACCGTCCTCGCCCTCCTGCAGGGCTCGTAGCGGGTCAGTCGCTCGAGCCGGCGATCTTCACCCGCGGGAGCCGGCGGGTGGTGATCACGAGGGCCACGGCGGTGATGATGGCCAGCCGGACGATGGCCGCCCAGCCGTGCGGGATGCCACGCTGCACCAGCGCCGACGGCGCGTCGGCCAGGCCGACGAACGCCGCCCGGGCCTCCCACGACGGCGAGAGCTGGGCGATGCCGCTCAACGCCTCGCCGAGCAGCCGCTCCACGATGAACACGAAGGCGAGGGACCACGCTGCGGCCCGGTTGGCGATCGAGCCGATGGCCATGAACACCGCGATGTAGGTGGCCGCACCGGCGGCGCCGGCCAGCGCCGCGTAGGGCGCGCTCCCGGGGGCGCCGGCCACGATGGCAGACAGCGCGAAGGCGGGGGCGATGCACGCGGTGGCCACGATGCTCCCGCCGGCCCACCGGGCGAAGGCGATCTCGGCCGCCGACACCGGCGACATCCAGGTGAACGCGAACGTGCCTCGGCGGAGCTCGCCGCCGAGGACGGCGTCACCGATGACGAGGCTGGCCACGGGGAGGATCAGGGCGAACAGCCCACGTGCGGCAACCCGGGCGAAGTCGTGGGCGGCGGACGCGTCGAACCCCCGGGCGAGGAGGCCGAACAGCACGGCCATCCCGCACGGGATGAGGGCGAGGAACCACCGCTTGGGCGGGACGGCGGTCCGCACCGTGTAGCGGGTCATGGCCGCGATCGGGGTCATCGGACCAGCTCCCGGAAGAGGCTCTCGAGGGAGTCGTCGAGGGGTCGCACCTCGTGGAGGCGGATCTTCTTCTGTTGGGCGGCCCGAGGGAGCTCCACGGCGAGGTCGCCGGCCCGGGTGGTGGCCACCACGATCTGGTCGTCCGACACCGACACGCCGGTGACCGACTCGAGGGCGAGGACCGAGGTGGCCAGCTTGCGGGCGTTCGACGACCGGACGAGGACCTGGCGGGGCACGTCGTCCATCGCGTCACGGATCGCCCGGTGGTCGCCGGCGGCGGCCAACCGACCTCGCACCACCACGATCACGCGGGACGCCATCGACTCCACCTCGTGGAGCACGTGCGAGCTGACGATCACCGTGCGGCCCTCGTCGCCCAGGCGTTGGAAGAGGTCGATGAGGTGGTGGCGCTGCACGGGATCGGCGCCGTTCAGGGGCTCGTCGAGCACGAGCACGGCCGGGTTCTTCACGAGGGCGGCGGCCACCTTCGATCGTTGGCGCATGCCCTTGCTGAACCCGTCCATGCTCCGGTCGGCCACCGGCACCAGCTCGACCGTCTGCAGCGCCCACTCGATGACGGACCGGTCGGGCACGCGGTGCAGGTCGGCGATGTAGGTGCACAGCTCCCGGGGGGAGAGCCCGTTGGGCACGGCCTCGTCCTCGGGCACGAGCGCCAGGTACTGGTGGGTGGACCGATCACCGCGTGGCGACCGACCGTGTACGAGCACGCGGCCCTGGTTGAGCGGGAGCAGCCCGGTCATGGCCCGCATCAGGGTGGTCTTGCCGGCGCCGTTCGGGCCGAGCAGACCGGTGACGCCGGGGCCGAACGAGCAGCTCAGCTCTGACAGGGCCACCTTCTGGCCGAACCACACCGAGGCGTTGTCGACCACGACCGTGGGATCGTCGACGAACGCCGGGTCGGCGCTCGCTGCTGTGAGCGGGGTGTCGCGGACGCTCACCGCTCCACCTCGTCGTAGCGGACGAAGAGGATGACGAGTCCGAGGGCCACCATCCCGAGGCACACGAGCACTGCCCCGAGCCCGCCGCCGGACACGCCCGAGAGGGTGGACTCGGGATCGAGGTGACCGAGGAAGATGAGGTCCCGGACCTCGGTGGGGATGGCCAGCAGGTTGAGGAGCCCGCCGAGGCCGTTGTGCTCCTCGTTGGGGCTGCCCTCGGTGAGGACCGCCGAGACGGTGGAGGTGATGAGGAACAGGCCGACGATCGAGGCGCCGGCGGAGATGCGGCGGGACGACAGCGACGACATCGCGATGCCGATCACCGAGTAGTAGGTCGCAAGGACGGCGACGGCGAGCGGGACCTGCCAGAGGACCTCCGCGTTCTCCCGCACGTAGGTGAGCGATCCGTCGTCGCTCACCAGCGTCTGGCCGATGAAGAGCACCAGCTGCGGGATGATGCCGAAGGCGAACAGGATCGCCACCATCGCGCCGACCTTGGCGGCCACGTAGTCGATGCCCTTCAACGGTCGGGCGAAGATCAACGGCAGGACCCGGTTGCGACGGTCGGGGCACATGAGGTCCGGTGCGGTGAGGGCCACGAACACGAGGAGGGCGTTGGAGACGCCGACGTAGTCGCGGTAGGTGATGAACTCGATGCGCTCGGCGGGGGTGTTGCGGGTGAGGTAGCTCACCCCCACGTTCACGATGGCGGGGACGACGGCGATGAGGAGCAAGCCGACCGGCGCCACCTTCTGCCGCCACGGCCGGCGGAGCCCGATGGCTCGCCGGATCGAGGCCCGGAGCAGCGCGTTGCGGGCCGCCGTGCGGCCCCCCCGTTCGCCCTCGTAGGGCCGGTAGCCGCGGTCGTAGACCGCCCCGGTGCTGACCGCGCTCACGAGGCCCGCCCTTCGCCGGCTCGGCGGAGGAACACGTCGTCGAGCGAGCTGTGGCGGCTCGACAGTCGGTGGAGCGGCAGACCGAGCTCAGCCACCAGGTCCCGGATGAGGTCGAGGCCGGCGTCGCCGTCCAGCTGCACCTCCACCAGCCCCTGCACCTCTGCGGCGACCACGCCGCGGGCCTCGAGCGCGTCGAGGAGGCGGTGGCGATCGGGTCCCACGTCGACGCTCAGCTGGCCCGTGCGTTCGAGCAACGAGGAGGTGCCGCCCGACACGACGAGCTTGCCGCCGTCGATCATCACGACGTGGTCGCACACCTGCTGCACGTCGTCGAGGAGGTGGGTGGCGAGGAGGACCGAGATCCCGAAGGTCCCGAGGCGCGCCACCAGGGCCAGCATCTCGTCACGACCGAGGGGGTCGAGGCCGGAGGTCGGCTCGTCGAGCAGGACCAGTTCGGGGTCGGCGACCAGGGCCTGGGCCAACTTGGCCCGCTGGCGCATGCCCGTGGAGAAGCCCCCGATTGGCCGAAAGCGGCTCTCGTCGAGCCCCACCAGATCGAGCACGTCGGAGGCCCGCTGACGGGCGGCGCGGGCGGGGAGCCCGGCCAGCTCCCCGAAGGTGGCCACCACGTCGGCGGCCGTCTGGTCGAGGGGCAGGCAGTCGTGCTCCGGCATGTAGCCGAGCTGCGCCCGGGCGCCGATGGGGTCGTCCATGACGTCGATCCCGCACACCTCCACCGACCCCTCGGTGGGGTGGGACAGGCCGAGGAGCATGCGGAAGAGGGTGGTCTTCCCGGCGCCGTTGGCGCCGACCAGGCCGATCCGACCGCGCGGCAGGTCGAGGTCGAGGCCGTCGATGGCGGTCACGTCGGGGTAGCGCTTGGTGAGCCCCCGAGCTCGGAGGAGGCTCGTGGATGGGGTCACCGTGGCCCCGCCCAGCCGTCGATCAGGGTCACCGGTTCAGTCTGGCAGGTCGAGCCGATGGCGTGGACGCGCCGGGGCCCCGGTTTTGTTGTGGCGATGGCATTCCGCAGCACCGGAGTCGTAGGCTTGTGACCAACCGAGGAAGTCACCCGGACTTGCTTGCAGTGAAGATAGAGAGAATGCAGTGGCTACAGGAACCGTGAAGTTCTTCAACGCCGAGAAGGGCTATGGCTTCATCTCGCGTGAGCAGGGTGACGACGTCTTCGTCCACTTCTCCAACATCCAGGGCACTGGATACAAGACCCTCGACGAGGGCCAGCGGGTCGAGTTCGACATCGCTCCTGGTCGCAAGGGCGAAGAGGCTCAGAACGTCCGGGTCATCTAACTCCGCAGCACCATCGACCGAAGCCGCCGGTCGTTTCGGCCGGCGGCTTCGTCATGCAAGCGGTCGGTCAGCCACCGCTCGTGTGTCCCCCCAACCGGCTGACGAGTGATTCCGGCGGCAACGACGCCGCCTGAGTCGGAAGGAGATTCCAATGGCCGCACAACGGACAAGCTTCGAGAAGCTCCAGCGCGACCGGGCGAAGAAGGCCAAGGCCGCCGCCAAGCGTGAGAAGCGGCTCGAGAAGCCGGAGGCCGAGGAAGGGGAGGAGACGACCCTCCCGCCGCTCGGCGATGGCGTCGAGCTGACCGCCGCCGAGCTGCTCGCACGGGTGGAGGAGATCCACCGCCTCTTCGACGAGAAGAAGATCACCTTCGAGGACTTCGAGGAGCAGAAGGCGGACCTCATGGCCCGCATCTCCGTCGACTGATCCAGCCGGCACCCCTCCCGCCATGGTCGAGATCCTCGAAGTCGACCTGCTCCGGTTCGAGCGTGGCGATGCCGCGGCGCGGGAGGCCGTGGTCGACGGCGTCCGGCGCAGCCTCGCCACGGGGTTCGTCTACACGAGCCACGACCTGCCGGAGACGGTGATCGACGAGGCCTACGACAAGCTGGCCACGTTCTTCGCGCTGCCGCAGGACGTGAAGGCGCAGTTCGTGGCGCCGGGCACCAACGGCCAGACCGGGTACACCGGCCTCCTCGTCGAGACGGCGGCGTCAGCCGACGTGCCCGACTGGAAGGAGATGCTCAACTGGGGCGCCGAGGTGCCCCAGGGCCATCCGCTGCGGCGGAAGTACCCCCACCGCTACACCGACCAGGTGCTGCCCGAGGCGGCCGTCCCCGGCATCACCGACGTGCTGATGCTGTTCCACGAGCGGATCTTCGACCTCCAGCGGCGGTTCCTCCGGATCATCGCCGTCGGCCTCGGCGCCCACGAGGACCTGTTCGAGGACATGCTGCGCGACGGCTCCACGCTCACCCGCGCCATCCGCTACCCGGCTATGACCGAGGCACCCGGGAACCAGCACGTCTGGGCTGGCGAGCACGGCGACATCAACCTGATCACCGCCCTGCCGAGGGCCACCGCGCCCGGCCTCCAGGTGAAGACCGTCGACGGGTGGATCGATGCCGTGGCCCCCGAGGGCAAGGTCATCATCAACACCGGGATGATGCTCGAGCAGCTGTCCAACGGCGTGATCCCCACGGGGATCCACCGGGTGGTGGCCGGCGCCGACCAGCCGGGCGAGCGCTACAGCGTCGTGCAGTTCTGCCACCCCACGCCCTGGACGGTGCTGGCGCCGCTCCCGTCGTGCTGCACGCCGGAGCACCCGCAGCGCTTCGGCGCCATCGAGGCCGGCGACAAGCTCGACCAGGTCCTCTACGAGATCAACCTCGTGGAAGACGCCCGGAGGGTCGGCGACTGAGTCGTTGCCTCGGGGGCTACGGCAGGAGCTCGTAGACGGGGTTGAGCATGGCCAGCCGGCCCTGGTGGATGGCGACGGTGCCCGACACGGTGAGCTTGGTGCCCACGTCGACGCCGGCGAGCGCCCGCCGTCCGAGGAACACCACCGACATGCCGCCGGTGGCGTCGACGAGCACCAGCTCGAGGGTCGGTGAATCGTGCTGCGGGGTGACCCGGAGCGACCGCACCCGCCCGGTCACCTGCGTGTGCTGCCGCCACCGGGTGTCGCCGATCGGGGTGCTGCCGGCGGAGGGCCGCACGCTGAGATCGTGGTCGGCGACGGGTGTGGGGGGCTCGTCGCCCTTGGCCGGCTGAGCTCGGCGGCCGCGGTTCCCGGTCAGCACCGAGAGCGACAGCTTCTCCCGCGGTTCGCGGTCGAGGTGGAACGGCACCGTGGTGACGTTGGCGTGGGGCAGCTGCGACACCTCCTCGAGGATGGCGTCGGCCGTCTTGTCGTGGAGCACCCGGTGCCAGAGGCCCCGGTACTTCCGGTCGGGCAGGAGCACGCTCACCTCGGTGTCGCCGCTGGCCAGCTCGCGAGCCACGCACTCGACGGCGGCCCGGGTGAGCCGGCGATCGGGGGTGTCGATGATCTCGAGGGGCACCCGTTGCAGCCCGGTGCGGGCCCACTCCTCCCGGAGGGCGGCCGCCTTGTCGTCGTCGATGGCGAAGTGCACCACCCGCAGCTCGTCGGGCGTGAGCGTGCGGGCGTACTGGATGGCCCGGGCCGAGGCCATGTCGAGGCGATCGGCGAACACGAGCACCACGTGGCGGCGGAGGATCGGAGCGATGGCCGCCGCGCCGACGTCGTGCTCGAGCGAGTGGGCCTCGCGCTGGTATTGCGAGTTCACCCGGAGCAGCAGCACCACGAACACGGGCATGGCGATGACCATCACCCAGGCGTCTTCGAACTTGGTGATGGTGACGATGAGCACCACTGCCGCTGAGATGGCGGCCCCGACGCCGTTGACGAGCGCGCTCCGGCGCCAGCCGGCCTCCTTCAGCCGGAGGTGGCGGCGGGTCATCCCGGCTTGGGAGAGCGTGAAGCCGATGAACACGCCGATGGCGTAGAGCGGGATCAGCTTGGTGACGGCGGCGTTGGTGACGACCACCAGCACGGCGGCCGTTCCGGCCAGGGCCAGGATCCCGTTCGAGAACACGAGGCGGTGGCCTCGTCGGGTGAGCTGGCGGGGCAGGAAGCTGTCGGCGGCCTGGAAGCTGGCCAGGGCCGGGAACCCCGCGAAGCCGGTGTTGGCGGCCAGCACGAGGATGAGCAGGGTGGCGCCCTGCAGCAGGTAGCTGAAGACCTGACCGCTCGTGCCGGTGCCGTAGACGGCTTCGCCGATCTGAGCGAGGACGGTGGGGGTGCCGTCCTCGAACGGCGCCACGTGGATCCGGCTGGCCAGGAGGGTGATCCCGAGGAACATCACAGCCAGGCCGGCGCCCATGTACACGAGCGTCTGGCGGGCGTTCTTGGCGGCCGGCTCCCGGAACGAGCTCACGCCGTTGGAGATGGCCTCGACGCCCGTGACCGCGGCGCCGCCCGACGCGAACGCCTTGGCCAGCACGTAGGCGCTGGCCCCGAGGTACAGCCCCTCGTCGGCGCCGGCGTGGCCGAACTCGAGCATCCCCTCCTCGAGCCCCGTCTGGGGGAGGTCGCCGGCCAATCCCCGGATCAAGCCGTACCCGAGGAGCAGGGCCACGTTGACCATGAAGAAGTAGGTAGGGATGGCGAAGAGCTTCCCCGATTCCTTGATGCCCCGGAGGTTGCCGTAGGTGACGAGGACGATGAAGGCGAGCGCGATCGGCACCCGGTACGCGCTGAGCCCCTCGAACGACGAGATGAGGGCCGCGGCGCCGGCGCTCACCGACACCGCCACGGTGAGCAGGTAGCCGACGAGCAGCGACGCGCCGGCCACCTGGGCCGGCACCATCCCGAAGGCGTCCCGGGTGACGAGGTAGGCGCCGCCCGACGACGGGTAGGCCTTGATCGTCTCCCGGTAGGAGAGGATGAGCAGCCCGAGCATCACCAGCAGGGCCACGGTGATCGGGATCACCAGGGAGAACGCCGCCACCCCCACGATGGGGATGAGGACGTGGAGCATCTCCTCGGTGGCGTAGGCGCTCGAGGACAGGTTGTCCGAGGCCATGATGGCGAGCCCGGTGGGCTTGCCGAGTCGCTGCTCGCCGAGCTCGTCGCTGTTGAGCGGCGGGCCGAGGAGCCTGCGCTTGGTCCGATAGCCACGGCTGTCGGGCGGAACGGGCACGACACCGGCGGGCGGCAGCGGTGCCGGACCACCCGCCGCGCGTGGGGCGCCGTCGGATGCCGGCGGGGAGTCGCCGAGAGCGTCGTACTGGGCCACGACCGGTGGAGGCTAGGGCAGCGCTAGGGCAGGAGCTGGTAGGTGGGGTTGAGGAGGGCCAGTCGACTCTGGTGGATGCCCACCGTCCCCTCCACGACCATCCGGGTGCCGACGCCGACCCCGGCCAGCGCCCGGCGGCCGAGGAACACCACCGAGATGGCACCGCTGTCGTCGACGATCACCAGCTCGAGCGTCGGCGCGTCGTGCTGGGGCGCCACCCGCAGGCTGCGGACCTGGCCGGCGAGGATCACCTGATCGCGCCAGTGGGCGTCGATGATGCGCGTGCGCCGATCGCCGGCGAACCCGCCGAGGTCCACCCCCGCGGCGCCCGAGGGATCGGGAGCCGGCACGACCACGCTCGGGTTGGCCGGCCCGGCCTCGATGAGCACCTGTTCGGGGATCAGGTCGGGCCCGGTGCCGAAGTGGAACGGCACCGTGGTGACGTTGGCGTGGGCCAGCCGCGACACCTGCTCCTGGATGGCGTCGGCCGTCTTGTCGTGGAGGATGCGGTGCCAGATGCCCTTGTACTTGCGATCGGGGAGCAGCACGCTCACCTCGGTCTGCCCACCGGAGAGCTCCCGAGCCACCGCTTCGACGGCCGCCCGGGTGAGGCGGCGGTCGGGGCACGCCACCAGCTCGAGCGGGACCCGCTGCAGGCCGAGGCGGCGCCACTGGTCGGCCAGGACGTCGGCCCGGTCCTCGTCGATGACGAAGTGCACGGCGCGGAGCTCGTCGGGGGTGAGGGTGCGGGCGTACTGGATGGTGCGGGCGGCGGCGGCGTCGAGACGGTCGACGAACACGAGCACCACGTGGCGACGCAGGACCGGGGCGATGGCTGCCGCCGGGACCTCGTGCTCGAGCTCCTCGGCCTCCACCTTGTACTGCCGGTTCAGGCGCAGCAGCACCACCACGAACAGCGGCATGGCCACGACCATCACCCAGGCGCTCTCGGAGAAGCGCTGGGTGGTGACGATCAGCACGACGGCCACCGACAGGAAGGCGCCGATCCCGTTGATCACCAGGCTCTTGCGCCAGCCCTTCTCCTTGTGGGTGAGGTGGTGCTTCGTCATCCCGGCCTGCGACAGCGCGAAGCCCACGAACACACCGATGGCGTAGAGCGGGATGAGCTTGGTGACCTCGGCGTTGGTGGCGACGACGAGCACCGCGGCGGTGCCGGCCAGCGCGAGGATCCCGTTGGAGAACACCAGGCGGTGACCCCGCTTGGTGAGCTGCCTCGGGAGGAAGCTGTCGCTGGCCTGGAAGCTGGCCAGCCGAGGGAAGTCGGCGAAACCGGTGTTGGCCGCCAGCACGAGGATGAGCATGGTGGACACCTGCAGCGACCAGCCCATCGCCTCGCCCAGGGTGCTGGCGCCGAACACCGCCTCGCCGATCTGGGACAGCACGGTGGGCGTGCCGTCCTCGAACGGGAGCACCTTGACCTCGGTGGCGATGGCCGACAGGCCGAGGAACATGATCCCCAGGCCGACGCCCATGATCACGAGCGTCTGGCGGGCGTTCTTCCACGCCGGCTCCTGGAAGGCCGGCACCCCGTTGGAGATGGCCTCGACACCGGTGACGGCGGCGCCGCCCGACGCGAAGGCCTTCATCAGCACGAGCGCGGTGGCCCCCATGTAGAGGCCGGCGTCCTTCGAGGCGTGGCCGAGGTGCACCACGCCCTCCCCCTGGGCGGTGATCTCGGAGAGGTCGCCGCCGAGGAACTTCACCAGGCCGACGCCGAGGAGCACGGCCATGTTCAGCATGAAGAAGTAGGTGGGGACGGCGAAGACCTTGCCGCTCTCCTTCACGCCGCGGAGGTTCCCGTACATCACGAGGGCGATGAAGCCGATGGCGATCGGCACCCGGTACGGGCTCAGGCCCTCGACGGCGGAGATCAACGCCGCCGTGCCGGCCGACACCGACACGGCGACGGTAAGGATGTAGCCGATCAGGAGGGAGGCGCCGGCCACCTGGGCCGGGATGATGCCGAAGTTGTCGCGGGTGACGAGGTACGCCCCACCCGCCGACGGATAGGCCTTGATGGTCTCCCGGTACGACAGGATCAGGAGGCCGAGCATCACCAGGAGGGCGATGGTGATCGGCATGACCAGGGAGAAGGCCAGCAGGCCCACCACCGGCACCAGTGCGTGGAGGATCTCCTCGGTGGCGTAGGCGCTCGACGACAGGTTGTCGGAGGCGAAGACGGCCAACGCGGTGGGCTTGCCGAGGCGCTGGTGGTCGAGCTCGTCGCTGTGGAGCGGCTCGCCGAGCAGCTTGCGCTTCAGCCGGTAGCCGATGCCGTCGGGCGGGAGTGGAACCCCTGCCTGCGCCGCCAACGGCACCGGTGCGGGGACGCGGTCGCCGCGCCGCTCGACCTCGGTGTCCATGGACCGGAGCCTAGGTCCGGCGATAGGTGGGTACGGAAGCCGAGTCGCCCCTGGCGATGCCGCCCACGACAGATAGGTTGCCCACCGTGCTGGCTCAGGCTGTTGACGTCGTCACCACCTGCGGGGAGGACCCGTCCTTCATCTGCCGCGAGGTGTTGGCGCGGACCGAGAACGAGTCGCTCGCCGAGCTGGCCGACGTCCTCTTTGCCAAGCCGCTCACCATCGCCATCGTCATCCTCGTGGCGCTGGCGGTGAACTGGGTGGCCCGTCGATCGATCGGTCGCCTCGTCCGGGTGATGCTCGGCGACACCGAACCGACCAGGCGGCTCAAGCGGCGGCTTCGGACCACCAGGGTGGGCGCAGTGCTGCCCTCCGCGGTGCTCGACACCGGGGTCCTCTCGATCCGTGCCGCGGCCCGGGCCACCACCCTCGGGAACGTGTTGCGGTCGGTGGCCACCTTCATCATCTGGACCCTGGCCGGCATCACGATCCTCGGCGAGCTCGGCGTGAACCTGGGGCCGCTCATCGCCGGCGCCGGTCTGGCCGGCGTGGCGTTGGGCTTCGGCGCCCAGAGCCTCGTGAAGGACTTCCTCGCCGGCATCTTCATCCTCGTGGAGGACCAGTACGGCGTGGGCGACGTCATCGACGCCGGCGAGGCGAGCGGAACCGTCGAGGACGTCACGCTCCGGCAGACGCGGCTGCGGGACGTGCAGGGCACGGTGTGGCACATCCCGAACGGGCAAATCGTGCGGGTGGGCAACATGAGCCAGCAGTGGGCCCGAGCCCTGCTCGACGTCGATGTTGCCCATGGCACCGACACCGACGAGGCGCAGCGGATCCTCAAGGAGGTGGCCGACGGCCTGTGGCGCGACCGGACCTTCGCCGGGCAGATCCTCGAGGAGCCCGAGGTGTGGGGCATCGAGGCCATCGGTCCCGACGCCGTCAGCCTCCGCCTCGTCATCAAGACCCAGCCGGCCAAGCAGTGGGGCGTCATGCGGGAGCTCCGTCGCAGGATCAAGCAGGCCTTCGACGAGGTCGGGATCGAGATCCCGTTCCAGCAGCGGACCATCTGGGTCCGCCGAGAGGACGGCGCCCCCGAGCTCCCGGGCACCGAGGAGCTCGATGGCGCGCCGGCGGCGCCGGCGAAGAAGGCGCCGGCCAAGCGCTCGTCGACGGCCAAGAAGGCCGCCAAGCCCTCCTAGCTGGCGGCTTCGGGAGCGAGCTCGACGGTGACCGCCAGCTCGGGGGCCTCGCTCGTGGTGAGGTCGGCCACCACGCCAGCCGCCTTGACGTCGTCGGCCGCGGCGGCGAGGGCGGCGATCGTGGCGGCCGGGCCGGCCACCGTGACCGTCGCCACCTCGGCCCGCATCGAGCGCTTGGCCTCCGACTTGGCGCGTCGCACCTCACGGAGCACCTCGCTCGCCGCGGTGAGCACGGCGGGGTCGCCGCCCTCACCGGCCGCCCGCAGCGGCGCCGAGCTGGGCCACGTCGAGCGGTGGATGCTCCCGTCCTTCCACCACGACCACACCTCTTCGGTGACGAAGGGCAGGAAGGGGGCGAACAGGCCGAGCAGCGCCTCGAGCGCCAGGCCGAGGGAAGCTTTGGCGGAGGCGGCGCCGTCGCCCTCGCCGTAGGCCCGGTTCTTCACCAGCTCGAGGTAGTCGTCGCAGAAGGCCCAGAAGTGCGACTCGGTGCGCTCGAG
>JALYWQ010000497.1 GCA_030852625.1 Actinomycetota bacterium | reverse complement strand
ATCGCGGCCACCGGGATGGTGGAGGTCGACCTGCAGGTCCGCCCGCCGAACCTGGCCGCCCAGTGGATGATGGGCAACCTGGCCACCCTCCTCGCCGACATCGACGAGCACTGGCCGGCCTGCGCCGACGACCTCACCGACGAGCTGGCCGTGGGCGTGCGCCTGTCGACGTCGCTCTACAACCTGAAGACGGCGTCGGTGGCCGAGGAGCTGCGCATCCAGGCCAACGAGGAGATGGCCCGGGCCTTCGACCAGGTCGACTTCATCATCAGCGCCACCAACCCCGGCCCGGCCTTCCCGGCCGAGGCCACCCGCAGCAGCACCGAGAAGAGCTTCCTCGACACCGCCCTCGCCAGCACCCCGGCCCGCTACGGGTTCCGGGGCCTGCTCGGCGCCGTGCGGGTCGTCACCGCCTTCGCCCCCGGGTTGCCGGCCGGCCTGCTCGACCAGGCGTCGAAGCGGTTCCCCGACCTGGTGAACATGGGTGGGCTGACCATCATCTCCAACATCTACGGGAACCCGGCCGCGTCGATCCCGGCCGGCACCATCGACGGCCTGCCGATCGGCATGCAGGTGCTGGCCCGCCACCACGAGGACGCCCTCCTCTTCGACGTGGCCCTCGCCGTGGAGCGGGAGCGCCCGTGGCCGTTGGTCGCCCCGCCCCGCTGAGCGGTCCTCCCAAGGAGCGGGCCGATGGCGTCCCCCCGCTGATCCTGCGGTAACCTGATCCCGTTCGGCCTCCCGCCGACGGCTGTCGTGCCGTTCACGCCAGTCGCCAGCGGTGGAGCTGGCCCCGTCCGAGGCCTCTCCAGGGTGAGGGTTGGTGGTCCCGACCACCGTTCGTCGCCCCGATCGCCGTACACGAACCGACCGGCGAGGTCGGTCGCAGCGGACTCGGAGACCACAGGGATGCAGGAACGCACACGGGTGCTCGAAGACGCCGCCTGGGCGGCGGCAGAGGGCATCGCCACGCCAGAGCAGCTCCAGTTGCTCGATGCCGACCCCACCGGGTGGCGGCGCGCCCTCGAACGCCTGCTCGACGACACCGAGGACCAGCTCGAGGACCTCCGGCTGCTCACCACCCCGGAGCGCGACCAGGTGGTCGCCGACTTCGAGGCCGAGCTGGCCCGCCTCGAGACGGCCTACGACCTGCTCACGAAGGTGGCCGATCCCGAGAAGGCCATCGCCGCCATCGCGGCGGCCGACCCCGCTGGGGAGATCCGCCTCCAGGCGTCGTGGTCGTCGGGTCAGATCGTGGTGTGGGCGTCCGGGCCCGATGCCCCCGCGGCGTCCAACGACGAGCTGAGCGACCGGCTCGAGGCCATCGGCGGCCCGAAGCTCGGGTGGAGCCTCCATCCCGCCGTGCAGCTCCCCAACGGCACCCGGGCCGGCGCCCTGTCGATCCCGATCGAGGAGGCCCTCGGCTGGCTCGTCGCCATCGGCGGCGGCCTCGGACGCGAAGGCGTCGGCGCCAGCGTCACCTGGCTCGGCCGGGTGGCCGTGGAAGCGGTGCGGCTGGTGGTGCGGGGCAACGTGGTCCCGTCCCTGCGGGGCACGAAGCGGCCGAACGGCAAGCACCTCGACCTCGCCGTCCGCTGGACGCCCGCCCTCATCGACCCGAAGATCCTCGAGCAGCTCGTCAACGCCATGCCGGGGCCGATCAGCCTCCTCGCGCCCGCCGATCCCCGCACCGCCACCGTCGACGTGCTCGGCGCGGTCGTCGACGCCATCGTGCGGGAGGCCGCCGGCCGGCTCGAGATGCCGGCCCCGCCGCCGCACACCCACAGCCCCGCCCAGGTGGCGGAGGCTTTCATCACCCGGCTCGACGGCTCGGCCTTCGACGCGCCGGTGGCCCCCGGCGCCGAGGTGTCGAAGCGCCTCGACCGGTGGGCCCGCCCGGTGTCGGGCGCCGCCAAGTCGAAGCTCGTGGTGCAGCTCGATCCGCCCGACAGCGGCAACGCGTGGTTCCTCTCCGTGCTCGGCCCTGGCGCCGAGGGCCACCTGCTCCCGATCGAGCAGGCCCTCACCGACAGCCGGGCCACCACGCCGCTGGCCGACGACCTCACCCGCCTCGAGCGGATCTTCCCGGCCCTGCTCCGCCCCGGTGCCATGCGTCGCGGCCAGGTGTACCTGAGCCAGGCCGAGGCGTGGGAGCTCATGACCGTCACCGGTTCGGCCCTCGAGGCGGCCGGCTTCGAAGCCCGGGTGCCGATCCTGTCGCGCCGCAAGCCGTCGCCCGGCCTGCGGATGTTCACCGAGCCCACCGGCGACTCGGTGGTGGGTGCCCACCAGCTGAGCAACGTGCGCTGGTCGGCGGTGTTCGACGACGTCGAGCTGTCGGCGGCCGACATCGCCAAGCTGGCCGCCGAGGCTCGCCCGCTCGTGCGCTCACGCGGCAAGTGGGTGGAGCTCGACCGGGCCGACCTCAAGGAAGCGGCCGCCGCGCTGGCCGAGGCTGCCACCCGCACCAAGCTCACCGGCGCCGAGATCCTGCGCCACGCCGTCGGGCTCGAGGGGCCGGGCCTCTCGGGTGGCGTGCAGGTCGAGGGCGCGGGCTGGGCCACCGAGCTGCTGGCCAAGGCCGCCGACACCAGCACCGCGCCGGTCACCAACCCCGAGGGGTTCAAGGGCGAGCTGCGGTCGTACCAGGCCGAGGCCCTCGCCTGGCTCGGCTACCTCGACGCCGTGGAGCTCGGCGGCTGCCTGGCCCTCGACATGGGCCTCGGCAAGACGCCCACGATGCTGGCCCACCTGGCCCGGTCGGCCGGCAACGGCCCCGCCATCGTGGTGGCCCCGCCCGCCGTCGTGGGCAACTGGGCCGCCGAGGCGGCCAAGTTCACGCCCGGGCTCAAGGTGCTCGTGCACCACGGCGCCGCACGAGCGTCGGGCCGAGCGCTCGAGCGAGCGGTGTCGAAGGTCGACGTCGTCATCACCACCTACGGCACTGCCGTGCGCGACGTGGAGCAGCTGGCCGAGCTGCCGTGGGCCCGGATGGTGCTCGACGAGGCCCAGGCCATCAAGAACCCGGCCAACGAGACCGCCCAACTGCTCCGCACCATCCCCAGCCCGTCGCGCATCGCCCTCACCGGCACGCCGGTCGAGAACGGCCTCGGCGACCTGTGGGCCATCCTCGACTTCACCAACCCCGGGCTGGTGGGCAACCGGGCCGGCTTCATCGCCCAGCTCTCGGGCGAGGGGGAGGCCGCCCTCCGGGCCCTCAACGGCATCCTCGTCTTCCGCCGCACGAAGACCGAGCCCGAGGTGGCCGCCGAGCTGCCCGACCGCATCGACGAGCTCGACCACTGCACGATGACCC
>JALYWQ010000495.1 GCA_030852625.1 Actinomycetota bacterium | reverse complement strand
CCAGCGTGTGGAGCAGGTCGGCCAGCTTGCCGCCGACGGTCTGCTGGATGCGGATGGCCTGCACCACCCACTCCACGTCCCGGATGTCGAGGCGCTGGGCCATGCGGGCCAGGGCGTCGACGAGGGGATCGCCGAGCTGGGTCTCGTGGACGACCCGGGCGAACTCCTCCGAGAGCGGCGCTTCGGCCTCCTCGCACATCATCTGGATCGACCGCAGGAAGGTGTGGCCGGCCGAGAGCGACGAGGCGATCAGCGTGAGGGCGTCGGGGAACTGCTCCTCGAACTTCCGGGTGCGACCCGCGACCCGTCGGTGGAGGAACGCCACCGCGAGGAAGGGGCTCACCAGGGCCGCCGCCCCACCGAACACGAAGCTCTGGGTGAGCGCCGTGACCAGCGCACCGAGGGTGATGCCGCCGGCGACGACGAACAGGGCGAACTCGCCGGGACGGACCGGGAGCCGGGAGCGCTCGAGCAGGGTGAGGAAGCTGCCCTTCTCGTCGACCTGGTCGATCAACCGACCAGCCAGGCCGATGGTGTTCTCCACCAGGGTCGAGTGCTGGTCGACGGCCGACGGGAGGTCGACGTCCTTCTCGCCCCACGGGAGGTCGAGGATGTCGGCCAGCTGCTCTTCCTTGGCGTAGACCCGGCTCAGCACGCCGATGGCGAGCATGGCCAGTCCGCCGCCCACGAAGACCATCGCGGCCAGCTGCGACGTGCTCATCGGAGCTCCTCACGATCGGCGATCTCGCGAGGCGACGGAACCCGGACACGCCGGTTGCGGATGCCAGCGGCCGCCATGCGGTCGGCCGGGCTGACCGGGGCCTTGAAGGCCGCAGCCGGGACCTCGATGTCGGCCTCGCGGAGCTTGTCGAGGAACTTCGGTCGGAGGCCGGTCGGGACCAGTTCGCCCGAGCTGGGTGACCCCGGCAGGGGACGGAACTTGAAGATGTCCTGCAGGAGGATGATGTCGCCTTCCAGGCCCTGGAGCTCGGTGACGGCGGTGATGACGCGCTTGCCGTCGGGCATGCGGGACACCTGCACGATGATGTCGAGGGCCGATGCGATCTGCTCGCGGATGGCCCGAATCGGCAGCTCGTACCCGGCCATCAGGACCATGGTCTCGATGCGGCTGATGGCATCACGGGGGGTGTTGGCGTGCACCGTGGTCATCGAACCCTCGTGGCCGGTGTTCATGGCCTGGAGCATGTCGAGGGACTCAGCGCCACGGACCTCACCCACGATGATGCGGTCGGGCCGCATGCGGAGGGCGTTCTTGACGAGGTCCCGGATCGACACCGTGCCCGTGCCCTCGGCCGACGGGGGTCGGCTCTCGAGGTTGATCACGTGGGCCTGCTGCAGCTGGAGCTCGGCGGAGTCCTCGATGGTGATGACCCGCTCGTCCTCGGGGATGAAGCCGGAGAGCACGTTCAGGTTGGTCGTCTTACCGGTGCCGGTACCACCGGAGACCATGATGTTCAGCTTCCCGCGGACGCAGGCCTCCATCACCGTCACCAGGTCGATGGTCCAGGTGCCGAAGTTGATGAGGTCCTTGGCGGTGAAGGGATCCTTCGAGAACTTCCGGATGGTGAGCACGGAGCCGTTGATGGCCAACGGGGGGATGATGGCGTTGACACGGGAACCGTCGGGCAGACGAGCGTCGACCATCGGGGAGGACTCGTCGACGCGGCGACCGACGTTGGAGACGATCTTGTCGATGACGGCCCGGTACTGGATGTCGTCGGTGAACGACAGGTCGGTGTGCTCGATCTGACCGCTGCGCTCCACCCAGATGTCGTCGTACGAGTTGCACATGACCTCGGTGACGCTCTCGTCCGCGAGGAGCGGATCGAGGGGGCCGTAGCCGAGCGTGTCGGACATCATCTCCTGGACGAAGCGACGTCGCTCCAGCGGGGTGACCGCCACATCCTCGCGGAGGAGGATGCGGTCGAGCGCCGTGCGGACCTCGGTGACCAGCTGGTCGCCGGTGAGGCCGTTCATCTTCGGGGCGACCTCGTCGAGGACGAGCTCCCGCACCTTCTTCTTGGTGGCATCCCACGAGCTGGCGTTGCGGCTCTTGGCCGGCTTGGCCCGCTTGGCGGCGGGGGCGGCCGGGGCGGTGGTGGCTGCGGCGGGTGTGGGTTCGCGGCGTTCCTCGTGCTCGAGGGCAGCCAACTTCTCGGACAGCTTCATCGGGTTGCCTCCAGGGCGGGATCGATGCTCGGTGGGGCTAGTTCTTCCAGCGGCGGATGCGGCTGGGCTTCTTGACGGGCACGGACTCGTCGACCACCCGGGCCTGGAGCTCCTCGGGGAGGATGAGCTTCATGCCGTTGGTCATCAGGCCGCTGATCGGCGCCGTGGGGGAGGCGGCCATCACGGGCATCCCGAGGTTGATGGACCGGCTGACCTCCTTGGCGTAGGGGAGCACCGACTCGAAGCCCTGGGGGAAGAGCTTCGTGACCTGCTCGATGTCGATGCCGACATCGGTCTCGGCCTTGTTGAGGATCAGCCGGACGTGGTCCGTCGGGATCCGCAGTCGGTCGAGCGTGCTCAGGAAGACGCTCATGTTCCGGACGCTCGGCAGATCGAGCGTGGCCATCACGTAGAGCATGTCGCTCATGTCGAAGGCGACGAGCACCGTCTCGGCGAGCGCCGGCGGGGTGTCGACGATCACGTAGTCGAACCGCTTGCGCACCGCTTCGAGGACCCGGGTGATGTCCGGCGGGGTGATCCGGTCGGCCTCGCTGGGCTCGCGGGGAGCGGCGAGGACGTGGACCCCGGTCTCGTGGACGACCGTGTACTCCTCGATGTGGTTGGCCAGGTCGGTCTCGTCGTTGTCCTCCCGCTGGAGGGCATCGAAGATCGTGAACTTGGGCCGGAGGCGGAGCGCCGTCGAGACCTCGCCGAACTGCAGGTCGAGGTCGACGATGCAGACCCGCTTCTGGGTGTACCGCGTCAGGAAGTAGGCCAGGTTGGTGGCGTAGAAGGTCTTCCCACACCCGCCGGTGGCCGAGGCGATCGTGTAGACGATGCCCGGCTCACCGGCGAGCGGGGCCGAAGGCGCCGGCACCACGGCGGCGGTGGGGGCCGCCGTGGTGCTGGGCGCC
>JALYWQ010000455.1 GCA_030852625.1 Actinomycetota bacterium | reverse complement strand
GAGGAGCAGAAGGCCCGCTACCTCCAGCCGATGCGCCGGGGCGAGGAGATCTGGTGCCAGCTCTGGAGCGAGCCCGACGCCGGCTCGGACCTGGCCGCCCTCGGCACGCGCGCCGAGCGCGACGGCGAGGAGTTGGTGCTCAACGGCCAGAAGGTGTGGACGAGCGGCGCCCACTACTGCGACTACGGCCTCGGGATCTTCCGCACCGACACCGCCGTGCCGAAGCACAAGGGCATCTCGTGCTGCATCGTCGACCTCCGCACACCCGGCATCACCATCCGGCCCTTGCGCCAGATCACCGGTGAGGCGCACTTCAACGAGGTGTTCTTCGAGGACGTCCGCATCCCGATGGCCAACCTCGTCGGCGACTGGAACGACGGGTGGCGGGTGGCCCGCACCACCCTGATGAACGAGCGCTTCGCCACCGGGTCGCTGGGCTCGTCGGCCACCGCGTTCGACGCGCTGCTCGACCTCGTGAGCGGGCTCGGACGAGCCGAGGATCCGATCGTGCGCCAGGCCCTGGCCCGCGTGTTCACGCTCGGTCGCCTGTTCGACCTCACCAACGCCAGGGTGCGCACCTCGCTCGCCCAGGGGGGCATCCCCGGTGTCGAGGGCTCGATCCTGAAGCTGGCCATCGCCCAGCTCGGCACCGCGGTGGCCGAGCTCGGCGTCACCGTCGCCGGGGCCCACGGCCTCGTGGTCGGGGGCGAGGCGCTGGAAGGTGGCCGTTGGCCCGAGGCCCTCCTCGGCAGCTTCGCCATGCACATCGGCGGCGGTACCGACGAGGTGCAGCGCAACATCGTCGGCGAACTGGTGCTCGGCCTCCCCCGCGAACCGGACCCCTCCCGCGAGGTCCCGTACAACGCCCTCACCCGCTCCCGCACCTGACCCGAACTGACGCCGTCGGGCTGGCGCGAGAACGCGTTCTACATGCATGCTTGGACCCTGCTCGAGGTCCAAGGGGGACGTGCGATGACCACGATCGACGCCGAGGAGCGGTACACGATCATCTCGGCCGACTGCCACGCCGGTGGCAGCCATGCCGCCTACCGGGAGTACCTCGACCCCGAGTACGTCGACGACTTCGACGCCTGGCGGGGCAAGTACAAGAACCCCTACAAGGACCTCGGCGACACCCGGCGCCTGCGCAACTGGGACAACGAGATGCGCAACTCCCAGCAGGAGGAGGACGGCATCGTCGGCGAGGTGGTGTTCCCGAACACCGTGCCGCCGTTCTTCCCCAGCTTCGTGCTGTTCGCCAAGCCGCCCACCGACGACGAGTACGAGCACCGCCACGCCGGCGTGCAGGCCCACAACCGGTGGCTCAAGGACTGGTGCAACGAGTTCCCCGAGCGCCGGGCCGGCGTCGGCCAGATCTTCCTCAACGACGTCGACGACGCCCTCGCCGACATCCAGTGGATCAAGGACAACGGCCTCCGCGGCGGCATCCTCCTGCCGAACATCGCTCCCGACGTGAAGTGGGTGAAGCCGCTCTACGACCCGATCTACGAGCCGGTGTGGCAGCTCTGCGAGGACCTCGAGATCCCGGTCAACGTGCACAGCGGCACCGGCAACCCCGACTACGGGCCTTATCCCACCTCGATGCTCCTCTACATCACCGAGGTCGTCTTCTACTCCCAGCGGCCCTTCGTGCAGCTGTGCATGTCGGGCGTGTTCGAGCGCCACCCGAACCTCAAGTTCGTGATGACCGAGGCCGGTTGCTCGTGGGTGCCGCCGCTCCTGAAGCAGCTCGACCGCCTCATCGACGGCATCCGGAGCACCGGCGCCACGGGCGAGATCCGCTACGGCGACGACCAGGTGCTGCAGAAGAACGCCACCGAGTACTTCCACCAGAACGTGTGGATGGGCGTCAGCCAGCCGGGGCCGGAGGACGTCGCGGCGCGGGACCTCATCGGACGGGACCGGTTCATGTGGGGCAGCGACTACCCCCACGACGAGGGCACCCACCCCTACACCCGCGAGCACCTGCGGGCCCGGTTCTCCGGCATCGAGCCCACCGAGCTCAAGCAGTACCTCTCGGAGAACGCCGCCAAGCTCTACGACTTCGACCTGGCCAAGCTGGCGCCCCTCGCCGCCAAGTTCGGCCCGACGGTGGGCGAGATCGCCACCCCCATCGACGACGTCCCCGAGAAGACCCTGGAGCGCCTGTCGGCCGACATGGACGCCAAGGCCATCAAGTGAGCGAGCGAAGCGATCGCTCCTACGGGGGCGCCAACGACATGGGCGTGGCCGGTGCCTCCACCGACCCCGCGGTCCGGCGAGGCGAGCGCGAGCTGGTGCTCGTCGACGATCCCGCGCCCCACGTGCGCCGCGTCACCCTGAACCGGCCCGAGAAGCGCAACGCCCTCAGCAACCACCTCCGGGCGCAGCTGATGGACGCGCTGCACGCCGCCGACGCCGACCCCGACGTGCGGGTCACGATCATCCGCGGCGCCGGCCCGTGCTTCTCGGCCGGCTACGACCTGGGCGGTGCCAACGAGGGCGTGCCGTTGCCCCACTACACCTCGCCGGGGGAGGGCCAGTGGCCCCGCCACGTCACCGAGACGTGGATGAGCATCTGGGACCTGGCCAAGCCGGTGATCGCCCAGGTCCACGGCTACTGCCTGGCCGGCGGCAGCGAGCTGGCCACCGGCTGCGACCTCGTCTACATCGCCGAGGACGCCCAGATGGGCTACCCGGCGGTGCGCTTCGGCGTGCCCGACATGCACTTCCACGCGTGGATGCTCGGCATGCGGGCCGCCATGGAGATGATGGTGACGGGCGACTCGATCTCGGGCGAGGAGGCAGTGCGCCTCGGGTGGGCCAACCGGGCCTTCAAGGCCGAGGACCTCGACGCCGAGGTGTTGAAGGTGGCCCAGCGGATCGCCCTCATCCCATCGGACATCGTGCAGCTCAACAAGCGCACCGTGCACCGGCAGATGGACGCCATGGGCATGCGGGCCGGCATCCGGGCCGGCACCGACATCTGCGCCCTCGGCATCCACCAGCAGAGCATGCGGGACTTCCTCGCCTCGTCGAGCAAGAAGGGCCTCGTCGCCGCCCTCCAGGAGCGCGACGAGCCGTTCCACGACTACCGCACCGCGGAGTAGTCCCTCAGGAGCCGGGCACCTCGTCGAGCGACTCGACGAACTCGGTGATCCACACCGCCACGTCCACCGGTTGGCTGCGGATGACCCAGTGGCCGGCGTCGACGTTGCGCCGACGGAGATCGGGGGCGATGTCCTCGAGGCCGTCGAGCAGCGAGGGCGGCACCCACGGGTCGTGGACGGCCACGATCAGCTGCACCGGGACCCTGGCCCGTAGGGGGTTCGGCCGGGCCAGGCGGTCACGCACGTTGGCCCGGTAGAGCTCCATGCCGTTGGCGACGTCGCGCCCGAAGGTGGAGGCCGGCCAGTCGCCGTCGACGCGTGCGTTCTCCCGCCGGGCGATGGCCTTGCCGAACCGCTTGCGCGACGCGGTGAGGGCACCCTGGATCCGCTCGGCGCCGGCCTGGACGCCGGGCAGGTGGAAGAACGGGATGTAGGCCGACCGCAGGCCCTGCTGCAGCAGCGCCCCGAAGGCCTTCTCCTCCCGACGAGCCCGCATCCAGTGACCGGCGTGATCGAGGGGCGGCGCGGAGATCGACGTGTAGCTGAGGAGCCGACCGTCGAGGACCTCAGAACAGGCCGCCTCCCAGCCCTGGATCGAGCCCCAGTCGTGCCCCACGAGGTGGACGGGCTGGTCGGGGGAGACGGCGTCGGCCACGGCCCGGATGTCGGCGACCAGGTGCTCGAGCTCGTAGCCGGAGGTGTGGCTCGGCGCCTCGGAGCCGCCGGTGCCACGCACGTCGTGGGCGGCGACGTGGAACCCGTGGTCCACGAGCGCTTGGGCCACGGGGATCCACACCGAGCTCGAGTCGGGGAAGCCGTGGACCAGCACGATGGTCGGACGGGCCGGATCGCCCCACTCGTGGACGGCGAGCTCGAGGCCGCCGCTACCGGCGACGGTGGTCGTGCTGTCAGCCAAGGCGCCGCGCCCCGGCTCGGGCGACCAGGCTGCCCACCACGTCGAGCACCGGAGTCGGCAGGAACCGCACGGCGTACCACCCGATCCACGTCTCGGCCCCCGTGGGGACGATCGACCGGTTGCGCTTGATCGAGCTGATGATGGCGTTGGCCACCGACGACGGCGGGTGGGCCCGGGCGAAGCCCTTCTCCGCCATGGAGCGGGCCTTCTCGCTCCCGGCGCCGAGGTAGCGGGTGTTCTGCGCGATCGGCGTGTTGATGAACCCGGGGCAGATGGCAGTGACGCCCACGCCCTTGCTGGCCCAGTCGGCCCGCAGGCAACGGGACAGCTGGAGCACGGCGGCCTTGGTGGTGCAGTAGGCCGGGGTGGCGGCGGTGGGGATCATCCCGAGCCCGGACGCCACGTTCACCACCTGGCCCCGTCCCCGCTCGATCATGGCCGGTCCGAAGGCCGCGCAGCCGTTGATCACGCCGCGCTGGTTCACGCCGATGATCGCGTCCCAGTCGGCCGGCGAGGTGTCGAGGAACGAGCCGCTCATCCCGATGCCGGCGTTGTTCACGACGATGTCGGGGACGCCGTGCTCCTCGATGACGCTGGTGGCCAGCGCCTCCATGGCGACGGCATCGCTCACGTCGACCGTGTAGGCGGCTGCGTGGCCGCCGAGGGCCGCGGCGGTCTCCTTGGCGGCCACCTCGTTGATGTCGACGCAGAGGACGGTGGCGCCCTCCTTGGCCAGCGCCTCGGCGGTGGCCCGGCCGATGCCGCTGCCAGCACCGGTGACGACGGCGAGCGAGCCGGAGATCGGTGTTCCCATGTGACGAACGGTAACGGACCGTCGGCAGCGCCGGAACTGGCCCGCCACCGTCGTCCCCGACCGCCGGCAGCCCGGGCCCACCTACGATCAGCGGATGGCCAAGAAGTGGACCGCTTCCGACATCCCGGACCAGTCGGGCCGCACGGTGCTCATCACGGGCGCCAACAGCGGGCTCGGCCTCGAGTCGGCCATCGCGCTGGCGGCCAAGGGGGCCACGGTGCTGCTGGCGTGCCGCAACCCGGAGCGGGGCGAGCGGGCCCGGACCGCCGTGGCGGCCGTCGCCACCGGCGAACAGCCACGGGTCGTGGCCCTGGACGTCAGCGACCTCGACCACGTGGCCGAGGTCGGCCGGGCCGTCGCCGAGGAGCTCCCCCGGCTCGACGTGCTCATGAACAACGCCGGCGTGATGGCCATCCCGCTCGGGCGCACGAAGCAGGGCCACGAGCTGCAGTTCGCGACGAACCACCTCGGCCACTTCGCCCTCACCGGGCACCTGCTCCCGACCCTGCTGCGCGCGCCGTCTCCCCGGGTGATCACGGTGTCGTCCACCGCCCACCGACCGGGGTCGATCGCGTTCAGCGACCTCCAGTGGGAACGGCGGCGCTACCAGCCGTGGCGGGCCTACAGCCAGAGCAAGCTGGCCAACCTGCTGTTCTCGAAGGAGCTGCAGCGCCAGGCCACCGAGCACGCCACCGCGCTGCTCGCCGCGTCAGCCCACCCCGGGTATGCCGCGACCAACCTCACGGCCGCGGGACCGGCGTCGCGCAACCGCCTCCTGCGCCCGGTGATGCCGGTGGCGGATCGGGTGTTCGGCCAGTCGGCGGTGATGGGCGCCCTCCCGCAGCTCTACGCGGCGACGATGCCCGAGGTGGCCGGCGACGACTACTGGGGCCCGGGCGGCCTGGCCGAGCAGCGGGGCTACCCGGCCAGGGTCGGCCGCACCGCGGCGGCCAAGCGGGCCGACGACGCCCGCCACCTCTGGACCGTGAGCGAAGAGCTCACCGGCGTCACCTACGCCTGGAGCTGACCGCTCGTCGGCGGCCGGCCGTCAACGGTCGGCGAGGAACGGGTACTTGGCTCGCACCCGAGCCACCTCGGCGGGGTCGAGGTCGGCGACCACGATGGCCTCCTCGGTCCCGCCGGCGGCGAGGACCGCGCCGCGGGGTTCGACGATCACCGTGGCGCCGGTGTGCTCGGTGCCGTCGCCTGCCGTGCCGATGCGGTTCACGCCCACCACGTAGGCCTGGTTCTCGATGGCTCGGGCTACGAGGAGCGAGCTCCAGTGCAGCTCGCGGACCATCGGCCAGTTGGCCACCACGAGGTAGGCGTCGACATCAGCGGCCTGGTCCCAGAACTGGTCGGCGAAGCGGAGGTCGAAGCAGACGTTGAGGCTGCACCGCACACCGTCGACGTCGACCACCGTGGGCTGGTCACCCTTGGCGAAGTGGTCCGACTCGCCGTGGTACGTGAAGGTGTGGCGCTTGGCGTAGCGGTGGCGGGTGCCGTCGGGCGCGACGAGCACGAACACGTTGGCCGGGCGGTCGGCGCCCGGCGCCCGCTCGGGCACCGACCCGCCGATCCAGATGTCGTGCTGCGCGGCCTGGCCGGCCAGCCACTCGGAGGTCGGCCCGTCGACGGGCTCCTCGATGGCATCGACCCGCATCGAGAACCCCACCGCGAACATCTCCGGCAGCACCACGAGCCGCGCGCCGTCGGCCGCTGCCGCGGCGACCTTGGGCCCGAGCGCGGCCAGGTTGGCGGCCCGGTCCTCCCAGACGATGTCGGTCTGGACCGCAGCGACGCGGAGGGCCGGCATCAGCAGCAGGTCAGGCGTCCGCGACCGGGATGTCGAACAGCCGGAACCCGTCGTCGTAGATGCCTTCGGGATCCTGCCGCACCCGCTCGTCGAGCCGGTGGGCGTCGTCGCCGACGAGGATGCGCCACTTCCCGGCCTTCACCCCGTCGAGGATGATCGTGGCCGCCTCGGCCGCCGAGGTGGGCGCGTTGTCGCGGAACGCCGCGCCGAAGGCCTCCACCATCTGACGACCCTCCTCGGTGGCCGACAGCTCGGGCGCAGAGGAGGCCAAGGTGTTGGCCACGATGTCGGTGCCGATGTGGCCGGGCATCACCACCGCCACCTTCACGTGGGGGGCGTTGAGCTTGAAGTCCTCCAGCAGCGCCTCGGAGAACCCCTTCACCGCGAACTTGGCCGAGCTGTAGGCGGTGTGCGCCACGCCAGGGCCGAGGCTGGCCCAGAAGCCGTTCACGCTGCTCGTGTTCACGAGGTAGCCGCTGTCGCTCTTGATGAGCAGGGGGACGAACGCCCGAGCGGTGTTGTAGACGCCGCCCCAGCAGATGGCGAAGGTGCGGTCCCACTCCTCGCGGTCGGCGAGGACGAAGCTGCCGCCGCCGCTGACGCCGGCGTTGGCGAACACGAGGTTCACGTGGTCGGTGCCGTGTTGGGCCAGGACCTCGTCGCGGAACGCGAGCACCTGCGCCTCGTCGGCCACGTTGGCGACGTGGGAGGTGACGCGCACCCCCGTGGGCGCCTCCTTGGTGGCGCGGTCGACGGTGTCGGCCATCCGGTCGAGGCCGAGGTCGCACATGGCGACCGAGCAGCCCTGGGCCGCGAGCTGCACCACGAGCTCCCGTCCCATGCCGGTGCCACCGCCGGTGACGACGGCCAAGCGCCCTTCGAACGATTCCATGCATGTCCCCCTACGTTGCGCGTTGCGACGTCAGCTTCCCAGCCGGGATCAGGCCACGGCCAGCGCAGGGCTGGCCTGGAAGATCTGGGCCAGCTTGGCCACCAGCTCGAGATCACCGGTGAGGGTGATGCGACCGCTCATCACGGCCTCGATGGGTTCGAGCTGGCCGATGGCCAGCCGCAACAGGTCGAGGCCGTGGATGGCCATCGTCAGCTGGGCCGCGGCGTCGCCGTCGACGAGGGTGGCCCCGCTCGCCTCGGCCTCCGACACGATCGTGAACCGGTGGATGGTGTCGCCGTCGGCGACGGCCATGCCGAGGCGCAGGTCGCCCACCACCCCGGGGTCGATGCCCGAACGGATGGCGTCGAGCACCGAGCGGGCGAGGGCTTCGGCGCCGCCGGCACCAATGAGGAACGCTTCGAGCTCGTCGTCGGTCTCGCCGATCACCTTGCCGGCCAGCGCGGCCATCGCGGGCGCGGGATTGCCGGCGGCCTCGCTCACCCGGTCGAGGGTGTGGGCCTCGGCGCCGAGCGCCCCGGTGCGCAGGTCGTCGAGCACCTTGATGACCATCGGCGGGTCGACGACGTGGTCGTCGCCGTGGGTCCGTGCGGCGGCCGCCTCGTCGACCTGCGCCTGGTCGCCGGCCGACGCCACCCGGGCGTCGACCTCCGGGCCGGCGGCCCAGAGCGCGGCGTAGGCGCCCTTGCGGTTGCGCTTCAGCTTGGCCGGCGGACCGCTCTCCACCACGGTGCCGTCGGCCACCACGAACACGAGGTCGGCCGACTGGGCCACGGGCAGGCGATGGGTGACCATGATCGTGGTGCAGGCCATGGCCCGGGTGGCGGCGAGCACGTGTTGCTCGGTGTCGGGATCGAGGCTGGACGTGGCCTCGTCGAGGATGAGCAGATCCGGTCGGGTGAGCCACGCCCGAGCCAGCGCGATGAGCTGCACCTGCGCGGCGGTGAGGTTGCGGCCCTCCTCCTCCACCCGGGCGTCGAGCCCGCCCACGAGACCGAGGACGGCATCGAGCGCCCCCACCGCGCTGGCGGCGGCCTCGATGTCGGCTCGGCTGGCGTCCGGCCGCCCGTAGGCGATGTTCTCCGCCACCGTCCCGCGGAAGCAGAAACCGTCCTGCGGCACGATGCCGATGCGGCGGCGGTAGGAGCCGAGCTCCCATCCGCGCACGTCGTGGCCGCCCACGAGGACCCCGCCGGCGTCGACGTCGTACACCCGGGCCACGAGCTTGGCGATGCTCGACTTGCCGGCGCCGGTGGGCCCGACCACCGCGACGGTGAGGCCGTCGGGGATCGTCGCGGTCACGCCCCGCAGCACCTGCCGAGTGGTGCCGGGGTAGGTGAAGCTGACGTCGTCGAGGACCACGTCGCCGAGGGCTGAGTCGCACGGGACCGTGGCGGAGCGTTCCTCCGGTCGGATCGGCGCCGTGAAGGGCTCGCCGAGGGTGCGGAAGCTGGCCCGGGCCGCCAGGTAGCGCTGCAGCACCCCGGACAGCGCCGGGATCGGTGCCAGGGCCGCGATGAGGAAGAGCTGCAGGGCCACGAGACCGCCCACCGAGAGCTCCCCTGCGAACACCTGGTCGGCGGCGGTGCTGATGAGCACGGCCCCGCTCAGACCGGCCAGGCACTGCATGAGCTCGATGTAGCCGTTGGCGATGGTGGTGGAGCGCTTCTGGGCCTTGCGGAGGTCGTAGGCCAGTCGCACGAAGGCCCGTCGGCTCTCCTCCTCGGCGCCGGTGGCCTCGATCACGTGACGGCCGGCGAAGTCCTCCTGCAGGCGGGCCACCACCTCGCCCATGGCCCGGCGGGTCTCGCGGTAGGCCCGGTCGGCGGGCCGGAGCTGGAGCGCGGTGAGGACGATGAGCAACGGCACCACGCCGGCCACCGACAGGGCGACGGTCGGATCCCACACGGCGATCACCGTGAAGCTGAGGACGAGCAGCATGATCGACGAGGCCAGCTCGAAGACGCCGGTCTCGAGGAAGATGGCGATCTGGTCGAGGTCGTGCACCACCCGCGTGGCCACCTTGCCCGGCAGCTCGCGGTCGTAGAAGTCCACGCCCAGCCGCATCAGCCGGCCGAAGGCTCGTCGACGGAGCGAGTAGCTGACGCCCTCCTCCACCTTCTTGGCCTGCACCTTGAACCCGTAGGTGAGGAAGGCGACCACGATGCCGGCCCCGATGGTGACCGCACCGGCGATCAGGCCGGCCTCGTTGTTCTTCCGCTCCACGGCATCCAGGGCCACCTGGGTCATCCACGTGGGGACCAGCCCGACGAGCGTGAAGAGGAACAGCAGCGCGCCAGCCCGGCGCACCTGCGGCTTCAACGGGCGGAGGAGCGGCCGGACCCGGGGCACCTCGTCGAGGGCGCCCTCGTCGGGGACGAGCGGTTCATCGCGGTCGGGCGGGAGCTGAGCCACGATGCCCGCGAGGAGGAGGTCGTAGGGCCCGTCGGTGGCCAGGCTGCCCGTGGCGCGCGGGCGCTTGGGGGCCCCGGCGTCGGGCTCCGGCAGCTCGACGACGCGGGTGGCCACCGAGGCCGCGCTCGGTCGGCGGGTGATGGCC
>JALYWQ010000438.1 GCA_030852625.1 Actinomycetota bacterium | reverse complement strand
GAGCAGCAGCGACGGGATGGGGGCGAGCTCAGCGGAGGAGTGCCGGTCCGACAGCACGATGAGCTTGGCGCCGCCGGCCACCGCCTCGCTCACCTTGGCCCGGACCTCCTCGAGGGCCCGGCGCAGTCCGGCGCCACCCTCGGCCACGGGGAACAGGCCGTCGATGGCGAAGGGCTTGAAGCCCGGCATGTCGTTGTCGTCGTTGACGTAGAGGAGCTTGGCCAGCTCGGCGTTGGTGAGCACCGGGTGGGGCAGCACCACCTGGCGGCACGACGCCGGACCGGGCTGGAGCAGGTTGCCCTCGGGCCCGACGGTCTTGCCCATCGAGGTGACCAGCTCCTCGCGGATGGCGTCGAGGGGCGGGTTGGTGACCTGGGCGAAGAGCTGCTGGAAGTAGTCGAACAGCAGGCGGGACCGATCGGACAGCACGGCCACGGGCGTGTCGGTGCCCATCGAGCCGATGGGCTCGGCGCCGGTGCGGGCCATGGGGCCGATGAGGATCTTCAGCTCCTCGGTGGTGTACCCGAACACCCGCTGGTGCTTCACCACCGACGCGTGCTGCGGCGTCAGGAAGTCGCGCGACGGCAGGTCGTCGAGGTGCACGAGGCCGGCGTGGAGCCACTCGCTGTAGGGCTGCTGGGTGGCGAGGGCTTCCTTGATCTCGTCGTCCTCGACGATGCGTCCGAGCTTGGTGTCGACGAGGAACATGCGTCCCGGCTGAAGGCGGCCCTTGCGGACGACGGTGGACACGTCGATCGGCAGCACGCCGACCTCGGAGGCCATGACGACGAGGCCGTCCTCGGTGACCCAGTAGCGCGAGGGGCGGAGGCCGTTGCGGTCGAGCACTGCGCCGATGACGGTGCCGTCGGTGAAGGCGATCGACGCCGGCCCGTCCCAGGGCTCCATCATCGAGGCGTGGTAGCGGTAGAAGTCGCGCTTCCAGTCGGGCATCGACTCGTGGTGCTCCCAGGCCTCCGGGATCATCATCAGCACGGCGTGGGGGAGCGAGTAGCCCCCGAGGTGCAGGAGCTCCAGCACCTCGTCGAAGCGGGCCGTGTCGGAGCTGCCGGGCGTGCAGATCGGGAAGGCCCGCTCGAGCCCGGGGAGCAGGTCGCTGGCGAGGAGGGCCTCGCGCGCCCGCATCCAGTTCTCGTTGCCCATCACCGTGTTGATCTCGCCGTTGTGGGCGACCAGCCGGTACGGGTGGGCCAGGGGCCACGACGGGAACGTGTTGGTGGAGAACCGCGAGTGCACCAGCGCCAGCGACGACTCCACCCGCTGGTCCTGCAGGTCGAGGAAGAACTCACCCACCTGGTACGAGATGAGCATGCCCTTGTAGACGATCGTGCGGGCCGAGAGGCTCGGGAAGTAGACGGGATCGCCGCCAGTGTCGACCTCGTGCTCCACCCGCTTGCGCACCACGAAGCAGCGGCGGTCGAGGTCGATGTCCGAGAGGGCCGGCTGACCGGCGGCTGCGGCGAGGAACACCTGCTTGAAGCTGGGCTCCGCGTCACGGGCCTGCTGACCGATCATCGAGTCGTCGGTCGGCACGTCGCGCCAGCCGAGCACCTGCAGGCCCTCGGCGGCGGCGATCTTGGCCACACCGTCCATGGCGGCGGCGCAGGCCTCGGGGTCGACCGGCAGGAAGGCCATGCCCACCGCGTAGGCGCCTGCGGCCGGTAGCTCGAAGTCGACGACGGCCCGGAGGAACCCGTCGGGCACCTGGATCAGGATGCCGGCCCCGTCGCCCACGTTGGGCTCGGCGTTGGTGGCGCCGCGGTGGTCGAGGTTGCAGAGGGAGTTGAGCCCGAGCTCGACCATCCGGTGGCTCTGACGGCCGTGCATGTCGACGACGAACGAGACGCCGCAGGCGTCGTGCTCGAATCGAGGGTCATAGAGACCCTGCGCAGGGGGAAGCGTGGGCATTGGTTCGTCCATTCCCGTGGAGCGGTGGATCGGCGTTGGGTCCGACAGGTCCAGAGCTCTGCGGTGGGACGTCATTGGCCCTCGCAGGTCGGACAACCTTACCGGCCCTCCCCACGGACGAGCCAGCCGATACCCGGCCGCTCCCCGGTCGTCTGGCCGGGCCGGGCCGGCCGTCGGTACGCTGGAAGCACTCGGTTACCGATCGGTAACCACCGATCCCCAGGGGGAAGCCACATGGCTGGTTCCGTGATCGTCGCCGGCGCTCGTACGCCCATCGGCAAGCTCTCCGGCGCCCTCGCCGGCTTCTCGGCCGCCGACCTCGGTGGCCTCGCCATCAAGGCCGCGCTGGAGCGGGCCGGGCTCACCGGCGAGCAGGTCGACTACGTGTTCATGGGCCAGGTGCTGCAGGCCGGCGCGGGCCAGATCGCCGCCCGCCAGGCCGCCGCCAACGGCGGGGTCCCGATGACCGTGCCGTCGAGCACGATCAACAAGGTCTGCCTCTCCGGCCTCAACACCATCCACCTGGCCGACCAGATGATCCAGGCCGGTGAGGCCGACATCGTGGTGGCCGGCGGCATGGAGTCGATGACCCAGGCGCCCTACCTCCTCCCGGGGGCTCGGGCCGGCTACCGCATCGGCGACCAGAAGGTCGTCGACTCGATGATGCACGACGGGCTCTTCTGCGCCTTCGACTGCGTCGCCATGGGCGCCGGCACGGAGAAGTACGCCGCCTCCGCGGGCCTGGCCCGTGAGCCGCAGGACGACCTCGCGGCCAAGTCCCACGAGCGTGCCGCTCGTGCCGCGAAGGACGGCCTGTTCGACAACGAGATCGTGAAGGTGGAGATCCCGCAGCGCAAGGGTGACCCGGTGGTCTTCGACACCGACGAGGGCGTCCGCGGCGAGACCACCGT
>JALYWQ010000423.1 GCA_030852625.1 Actinomycetota bacterium | reverse complement strand
CACCCGCACCCTGCTCGGGGCGGCTCGATGGCTGGTGACCCATCGCGAGGTGGGCAAGGCGGCGTTCCTCCGGCATCTCGACGTCGCCCGGTGGGCGGCCCGTCAGCTGGGTGACGACGCCGTCTGGTGCACCCTCGACGAGCTGCAGCGCGGCCGGCCTTCGCCCGGAGTGCTCGACGAGCGCCGCCGGCGCCGGGCTGAGCTCGAGGCCCTCCGGCTGCCGCTCACCTGGGTCGGCGACCCCGTGCCCGAGCCGGTCACGGCACCGGTCGACGGGCGCGGCGGCCAGCCCGGTGAGGTGCATGGGTTGGGGGCCAGTCCGGGTGTCGTGGTCGGGCGGGCCCGGATCGTGGTCGACCCCGGCGCGCTCCAGGAGCCGATCGGCCCCGACGAGGTGCTCGTGGCCCGCACCACCGACCCGTCGTGGGTGACGCTGTTCCTCACCGCCGGCGGGCTGGTGATCGACATCGGCGGCGCGCTGAGCCACGGGGCGATCATCGCCCGCGAGCTCGGCGTCCCGTGCGTGATCGGCACCACCGACGGCACGACGCGGATCCCGGAGGGCGCGACGGTGACGGTCGACGGCACCACCGGGGTGGTGCTGATCGGTCCCTGACCCCGCAGGGCCAGGGACCAGTCAGGCGATCAGTTGATCAGCGGGTCGCGGGGGAGACCGAGGATGCGCTCGCCGATCTGGTTGCGCTTGATCTCCGAGGTGCCACCGGCGATCGACATGCCACGGTGCATCAGCACCAGCATGTTGCTCATCCCGCCGGCGCCGTCCATGAACACCGAATCGGCACCGTTGAGCTTCGTGGCGATGGCGGCCGACTCGTGGCCGATCTCCGACAGCACCAGCTTGGTCATCGCGCCCTCGGGGCCGGGGCCGCCACCGGCGACGGCGCGGTTGGCGCTGCGCAGGTTCAGGAGGGTGATGCCGGCGTTGGCGGCCACGTAGCGGCCCAGGCGGGCCTCGCCGCCGTCGAGTCGATCGGGGTTGGCGTCGTACTGCGCCACGAGGGCCGAAGCGGGGAACGCGATGCCACCCGTGCCGCCACCGATGCTCACGCTCTCGTTGCCGAGGGTGGCGCGGGCCACGGCCCACCCGCCGTCGACCGGGCCGACGACGTCGTCGTCGGGCACGAACACGTCGTTGAAGAAGACCTCGTTGAACTCCGAGTTGCCGGTGGTCATCTTCAGCGGCCGAACCTCGACGCCGCTGCCGTGCATGTCGATGGCCATCATCGTGATGCCGTCGTGCTTGGGGACGTCGGGGTTGGTTCGGACGGTGGCGAAGCCCATGCCCGAGTAGTGGGCACCGGAGGTCCACACCTTCTGGCCGTTGACCAGCCAGCCGCCATCGACCCGAGTGGCCTTGGTCTTCACGCCGGCGGCGTCGGAGCCGGCATCGGGCTCGCTGAACAGCTGGCACCACACGACCTCCTGGCGGAGGGCCGGCAGCACCCAGCGGTCGAGCTGGTCCTGGTTGCCGTGCTGGATGATCGTGAGGATGTTCCAGGCCGTGATGCCGTACTGCGGGCGCTTGAGGCCGGCGTTGGAGAACTCCTCCTCGATGACCAGCTGCTCGACCGCGCCAGCGTCACGCCCGTAGGGCTTCGGCCAGTTGGGCATGATGTAGCCGGTCTCGATCAGCTTGTCGCGCAGCTGGTCGGCCGGCAGGTCCTTCACGCTCTCGATGAAGGCCCGCACCTCGGTGCGCACGGCCTCGGCCTCGGGCGGGAGCTCCACGGCCTTGGCCCGGACCACGCCCTTGCGGGTGAGCTCCACGAGGTCGGCGGCGGCCTGATCGGCATCGAGGAAGTAGAGGAGGGTGGTGGCCCGACGCATGTAGAGGTGGGCGTCGTGCTCCCAGGTGATGGCGATGCCGCCGTGGACCTGCGTGTTGAGGTTGGCGCAGAGGTCGGCGGCCGGTGCGGCGAGGGTGGCCGCGGCCGCTGCCGCGTAGGCCTGCTGGTCGCCGCCGCTGGCGGTGGCGCGGGCGGCGTCCCACACCGCGGCAGTGGCCATCTCAGCGGCCACGAACATGTTGGCGCAGTGGTGCTTCACGGCCTGGTAGGTGCCGATGACCCGACCGAACTGCAGTCGCTCACGGGCGTAGCTCGCCGCCAGCTGCGTGCTCTCGTGGGCCATCCCGGCGGCCTCGGCCGAGAGGATGATGCGGTAGAGGTCGCGGAGGGTCGCGCCAGCGCCGCTCAGCACGGTGGCGGCGGCGCCGTCGAAGGTGACCCGGGCCGAGCGACGAGCGGGATCCAGGTTGGCCGGGATCTCGACGGACACACCGTCGCCGACCTCGATGACGGCGACGTCGTCGCCCACGCCGACCACGAGCACGTGGGCCGAGCCGCCGCCGAGGAACACCGCCGTGCCGGAGGCCTTGCCACCCGACACCGCCACGTCGCCACCGAGGGCTGCGGAGCCGAACACCGAACCGCCGGCGAAGCCGGGGAGCCACTGGGCCTTCGTCGCATCGTCGCCGGCGGCGGCGATCACGGCGCTGGAGATGGCGGTGGGGACGAACGGACCGGGCGCGACCTGGCGGCCCAGCTCCTCGACGACCACCACGAGCTCCTCGATGCCGTAGCCGGAGCCGCCGTGCTCCTCGGGGATGTGGAGGCCCTGCCAGCCGAGCTCGGTGAGGGGCTTCCAGAACGAGGGGAGCTCCTCGGTGTCGGCTTCCAGAAGGGCCCGAGCCGCGCCGCGGGCGTCGTGCTTGCGCAGGAACTCCGAGGCCGTGTCGGCCAGCGCCTTGTGCTCTTCGGTGATCGCGATCGCCATGGTCGAACGTGTCCTCGTGGTCGAGTCGTTGGGCCGGCCGGTTCCCGTACCCCCAGGTTTGGAACCGTAGGCGAGCGTCGTCCGCGTGTTCAACGTGCGGGCTGCCGCACGGTGGTTCCCGACGTGGTCGCCCGCGACCGAGGCGCGGCCCCCACCACCCTGAAAGGGCGGGTTTCTCGCGGTGGGTGAGGGTCCGGCCACGCAGCGCTCGTCGAGGTGCCTGACGCCACCGCGGCTGTGTCGTGGGCGACACGGAGCGATCCGGTGGCCTGCCCCACGATGAAGGACGCGAGCGGCGGGCTCGCATCTCGGGAACCCAAAGGCGGGCTGCAATGGGCGAGGACGTGGCGCGGGCGGGAACGCGCACGCACCGACGGCGGTGGGCGTTGCTCATCGC